>NZ_JBQFRV010000008.1:0-219225 GCF_056537565.1 Ruegeria sp. C8 | reverse complement strand
CGCGCCTGCGGCGCGCTGCCGGGCCCAACGCGTTTGACGGCATCTTTGATGCAGGCAAACGGGGCGCGAGGTTTGCTTGTTCCTCTCCAAGACCTCAAAGTTTTTTGAACAAAGTAGACAGTCTGTGGGTTTCCTGATCCAACCCAAAGGGCGCGTTGATCACGAACATTCCAGACCCGACCATCCCATGCCCTTTGCGCGCTGCGGGGAATGTCACCTCGTGTTTCAACACCTTCGGGAAATCCTGAGACGTCAGCGCGTCCACCATCGGCTTTTGACGGGCATCCTTCAGGATCGGGTACCACAAAGCGATCACGCCCACATTCCATTTGCGATGCAGCTTGGCGATTATCCCCGGAAGGCGGTCATATTCCGCCTTCACCTCGTAGCTGGGGTCAATCAACAGCATACCCCGTCTGGGCGTCGGCGGCAGTAGGGACTGCGCCAGCTCATACCCGTCTTGCTTGTAGACGCGCGCATTGCCCCCCGGCACCGCCAGTGACAATGCCGCATATTCCTGCGGATGCAATTCGGCGAGGTGCAGACTGTCCTGCGACCTCAGCAGGCTAGCTGCAATCAGGGGCGATCCGGGGTAGCTGGCCTCTCCAAAACGCGCGCGGGTCAACTCGATCGCCTGCGCCAGCGGATGATCATCGCCAAACCATGCACCACGCTGCACCCGCTCGATCCCGGCGGCTGCTTCTCCGGTCTTGCGGGCCTCATCTGAATCTAGCTTGTAAAGCCCACGTCCCGAATGGGTTTCGACATAGGTCAGCGGTTTGTCCTTTTGGGTCAGATAGGACAGCGACCATGCCAATAAAGCGTGCTTTTGCACATCAGCCAGATTCCCGGCGTGGTAAATATGTTGATATGAGAGCATATTGCCTTCTACAGTCCCTGAAAATGAGGCGAAAAGGTGCTGATTGCCGCGGAATCAGCCCTTTTACCGGGCGAGTTGGCACCCTATAAGTCATCCGTCCCGGAACCGTCGAGTCGCGGGCAGTAGAAAAACCGACATACAGGATCAGGGGAATCATGGGGATCTTTGGCAATCTGGGCGGCCTGTTCACAGCGGACATGGCTATCGACCTTGGAACGGCAAACACGCTGGTCTACGTCAAGGGGCGCGGTGTGATCCTGTCTGAACCCTCGGTTGTGGCCTATCACGTCAAGGATGGCGTTAAAAAGGTTCTGGCGGTTGGCGAAGACGCCAAGCTGATGCTGGGTCGGACGCCGGGATCCATTGAGGCCATTCGCCCAATGCGCGAAGGCGTGATCGCCGACTTCGACACCGCCGAGGAAATGATCAAGCATTTCATCCGCAAGGTGCATAAGCGTTCAACCTTCTCGAAGCCAAAGATCATCGTCTGCGTCCCGCATGGCGCGACTCCGGTTGAAAAACGTGCAATCCGTCAGTCGGTTCTGTCCGCAGGCGCGCGCCGCGCTGGCCTGATTGCCGAACCGATTGCAGCGGCGATTGGGGCAGGCATGCCAATCACCGATCCGACCGGCAACATGGTCGTCGACATCGGCGGCGGTACCACCGAGGTTGCGGTTCTGTCGCTGGGCGACATCGTCTACGCCCGCTCGGTCCGCGTGGGTGGAGACCGTATGGACGAGGCGATCATCTCATACCTGCGTCGTCAGCAGAACCTTCTGGTCGGCGAATCCACCGCTGAACGCATAAAGACCACCATCGGCACCGCGCGCATGCCCGACGATGGCCGCGGCCAGTCGATGCATATCCGTGGTCGCGACCTGCTGAACGGCGTGCCAAAAGAAATCGAGATCAGTCAGGCTCAGGTGGCCGAGGCACTATCGGAACCCGTCCAGCAAATCTGCGAGGCTGTGATGACCGCGCTAGAGACCACGCCCCCCGATCTGGCCGCGGATATCGTGGATCGCGGCGTGATGCTCACCGGCGGCGGAGCGCTTCTGGGGGATCTGGATCTTGCTCTGCGCGAACAGACAGGACTGGCCGTGTCGATCGCCGATGAAAGCCTGAATTGTGTGGCTTTGGGCACCGGCAAGGCGCTAGAATACGAAAAACAGCTGCGCCACGCGATTGACTACGAAAGCTAAGGCGCGCACCCTTTAGAAAATAGGGTAAATTCGGCCCGAGCAGCACGGGAAGGTAACCTGTGGCAAAAGACCGATCACAGCGCGATGACTACACGGCCCCACTGCGGCGTCTGCTTCTGGGGATCGTTGTGCTGTGCCTGCTGGGCATCTTCATTGTCTGGCGAATCGACAGCCCTCGGGTAGAACGGTTCCGCGCGCAGGTTGTGGATGCTGTTGTGCCCTCGATGGATTGGGCCATGGTTCCGGTCACCGCAACCGTCAACCTGTTTCGTGATTTCCAAAGCTATCAGAGCCTGAGCGAGCAGAACCGCGAGCTGCGCTCGGAACTGCGGTTGATGCGTGCGTGGAAAGAGGCAGCGTTGCAGTTGGAACAGGAAAACGCGCGGCTTCTGGATTTGAACAATGTGCGGCTTGATCCTCGCCTGACCTATGTCACCGGTGTTGTGATGGCCGATAGCGGCTCTCCCTTCCGGCAATCGGTGCTGTTGAATGTGGGCGAACGGGACGGGATCGTCGATGGCTGGGCTACGATGGACGGGATCGGGCTGGTTGGCCGTATCTCGGGCGTCGGGCCGGATACGGCGCGCGTCATTCTGATGACTGACGCCTCAAGCGTCATTCCCGCAACCATCCAACCCTCTGGCCAGACCGCTTTGATCACGGGCGACAATACCCCGGCCCCATCGGTCGAGTTTCTGGAAAACCGCGAGCTTGTGCGCCCCGGCGACCGTGTCGTGACGTCGGGTGATGGCGGTGTGTTTCCGGCCGGTCTGCTGATCGGCCAGATCGCCGCCGACCCCGGAGGTCGCCTGCGCGTGCGTCTCTCCGCCGATTTCGAACGGTTGGAGTTCCTGCGCGTTCTTCGCTACAACTCGGCCCCCACGATCCGCGATCCGGGTCAGATCGTTGGCCCCTCGAGCCCCGCTGCTTCGTTGTCACCTGAGGAAGCTGGTGATGGATAAACCGGCCTCTCACAAATGGGCGATGCGCGGTCTATATGGGGCGCTCGCGGTGTTTGTTCTGTTCCTGCATCTGCTGCCGCTGGATACGCAGCCGGATCGCTGGCCTTTTCCGGACTTTCTGATCGTCCTTACTTTTGCTTGGGTGCTCAGGCGACCGGACTATGTGCCGACCGTTTTGGTCGCTTTGGTTATGTTGCTGGCGGATCTGCTGCTGCAACGCCCTCCGGGCCTATTGGCCGCGCTGGTGGTGCTGGGCGCGGCTTACTTGCGGTCTGCGGCACCGGGGATGCGGGATGCGGGCTTTGTGGCGGAATGGATGTCGGTCAGTGCCGTCGTTGCTGGCGTCTTTCTGGGCAATCGGGTCATCCTTGCAATCCTGTCTGTTGATCAGGCAGCTTTGTTACCGGTTTTGATCCAGCTTGTGCTGACAATTCTCGCCTATCCAGTCATTGTACTACTGTCTCAAAGTGTATTCGGCGTACGCCGCGTCTCGGCGGCGGATGCCAGTGCGGCAGGGGCGCGTGCATGAAACAACGCAAGATCAAAAGCGAAGGTGTCGCCTATAAACGTCTGCCCCGGCGGACCTTGCTGCTGGGCGGTTTACAGGCGGTTTTCATTGGCGGGTTGGCCGCACGCATGCGGTACATGCAAGTCGATCAAGCGGATGAATATCGCCTTTTGGCCGAAGAAAACCGCATCAACATCCGCCTGATCCCGCCGACGCGGGGGCGCATCTATGACCGCAATGGGCAGGTCATAGGGCAGAATTCACCCTCCTACCGCATCGTAATTGTGCGCGAGGATGCCGGTGACATCGACAAGGTGATCGCCAAACTCTCGGACCTGATCCCCCTGAACGAGGATGAGATTGAGCGCGCGCGCACGGAAATGCGACGCTCGGCCCCGTTCCTGCCAGTCACATTGGTCGATCAGGTGACGTGGGAAGATATCTCGAAAGTCGCGGTGAACGCCCCGGCCCTACCAGGGGTCACGCCCGAGGTCGGGCAAACCCGGCAATACCCGCGCTATGAGGATTTCGCCCATATCGTCGGCTATGTCGGCCCGGTCAGCGACTATGACCTCAGCCAGATCGAAGACCCCGAGCCAGTGCTGCGCATCCCCCGGTTCCAGATCGGCAAGGTCGGGTTGGAAGCCAAGCAAGAGATCGACCTGCGCGGCAAAGCAGGCTCCAAGCGGGTCGAGGTTAACGCCACCGGCCGCGTCATGCGTGAGTTGGACCGGCAGGAGGGCCAACCGGGCGCCGATTTACAACTCTCGGTCGACGCGGACCTGCAGCAATACGCTCAGGCACGACTTGCCGGAGAAAGCGCCGCCGCCGTTGTCATTGATTGCGAAACCGGCGATCTGCGGGCAATGGCCTCGGCCCCCAGCTTCGACCCCAACCTGTTCGTGCGCGGTATCTCGGTCGCGGATTACCAGATCCTCACGCAGGACAAATATCGCCCCTTGGCCAACAAGACGGTTCAGGGCACATATCCGCCTGGATCGACCTTCAAGATGGTCACTGCGCTGGCCGCACTTGAGGCCGGCGTCGTTGGCCCCGGTAGCACTGTTTATTGCCCCGGCCACCTCAAGGTCGGTAGTCGTCGTTTCCACTGCTGGAAGCGCGGAGGTCACGGCACTGTCGACCTCAATACTTCGCTCAAGCGCAGTTGCGACGTTTATTACTACGACGTTGCGCTGAAGGTTGGCATCGACAAAATCTCAGAAATGTCGCGAACCCTTGGGCTCGGCATCAAGCATGACATCCCCATGTCCGCCGTTCGGGCAGGTTTGGCTCCTAATCAGGAGTGGAAGCTGAAAACCCATGGTGAGGAATGGTTGAGCGGCGATACGGCCAACGCCTCGATCGGTCAAGGATTCATGCTGGCTTCGCCAATGCAGCTGGCCGTGATGACCGCGCGGATCGCCACGGGGCGGGCCGTGACACCGCGTCTGGTCCGCTCGATTGATGGGGTCGAACAGCCAACCGGCGCGGGTGAGCCGCTTGGGATCAGCCCAGCCAATCTGAACTACATCCGCGAGGCGATGTGGTCAGTATCGAACGACCGGCGTGGCACGGCCTATCGCAGCCGGATCATCGCCGATGACCTGCGCATGGCGGGCAAGACCGGCACCAGTCAGGTGCGCAACATCACCAAAGCGGAACGTGCCGCAGGTGTGATCCGCAATGAGGACCTACCCTGGGAGCGGCGAGACCATGCGCTGTTCGTCAGCTTCGCGCCTTACGACAAGCCCAAATACGCCATCGCGGTTGTGGTCGAACATGGCGGCGGTGGCTCCAAGGCGGCGGCCCCGGTCGCGCGCGACATCATGCTTCAGGCGCTTTACAACGGCACCCCACCGCTCGAGGCCTACCCGGCCGGAGATCGAGAACGCATCAAGGAGCAGCAGAAACGGCTCGAGGGCGACCGCCGCCCCAAAGCGCGCCCCAGCGAGAAGGACCGCGCATGAGCTATCTTGAATATGCGGTCAAATCCACGCCATCGGGGTTCCGAAAATTCCTGTACATGAACTGGCCGCTGACGCTGTTGCTGATCAGCACGGCCAGTGCCGGGTTCCTGATGCTGTATTCGGTGGCCGGTGGTTCGTGGATGCCGTGGGCCGAGCCTCAGATCGAACGTTTCGGGCTGGGCCTGGCAGTGATGTTCATCGTCGCACTGGTGCCGATCTGGTTCTGGCGCAACATGTCGGTACTGGCCTATCTGGCCTCGATCGCGTTGCTGGTGTTTGTGGAGTTGTTCGGCACGATTGGCATGGGCGCACAGCGCTGGATCGACCTTGGGTTCATGCGTTTGCAGCCGTCCGAGGTGATGAAGGTCGCGCTGGTGATGTTGCTGGCGGCCTATTACGACTGGCTGCCCTCGCATAAAACCTCGCTTCCGCTCTGGGTTCTGATCCCGGTCATCCTAATCTTGATCCCTACCTTCATGGTACTGCGCCAGCCGGACCTTGGGACCTCGATCCTGCTGCTGGCCGCTGGCGGAGGGTTGATGTTTCTGGCCGGTGTCCACTGGGCCTATTTCGCGGCCGTGATCGCAGCCGTGGTCGGCTTGATTGCAGCTGTTTTCAATAGCCGAGGGACCGAGTGGCAGTTGCTGAAGGACTACCAGTTCCGCCGGATCGACACGTTTCTTGACCCCTCGACCGACCCGCTGGGCGCGGGCTATCACATCACCCAATCCAAGATCGCCCTGGGATCGGGTGGATGGAATGGGCGCGGCTTCATGCAGGGCACGCAATCACGGCTGAACTTCTTGCCTGAAAAACACACCGATTTCATCTTCACCACATTGGCCGAAGAATTCGGCTTTGTCGGTGGCATCACCCTATTGGTGCTTTATGCTCTGATCCTGATCTTCTGCATGGTCACGGCGCTGTCGACCAAAGACAGGTTCTCGTCGCTGGTCACCATGGGGATCGCGCTGAACTTCTTCCTGTTCTTTGCGGTAAATATGTCGATGGTGATGGGGCTGGCTCCGGTTGTCGGGGTGCCTCTGCCCATGGTCAGTTATGGCGGGTCGGCCATGCTGGTTCTGATGGCCGCCTTCGGCGTCGTGCAAAGCGCCCATATCCATCGCCCCCGCTGATCGGAAAGCCCCTCTATGCCCGTCAATATCCTGTTCTCCGCACGTCCTGAGCTTTGGCCGGTGTACCAGCCGCTTCTGACCGAGGGCCTGCGAGAGGCAGGCGTCGCGTTCAATCTGGCAACCGAATTCCCAGAGGATGAGGTGGACTACATCGTCTACGCCCCAAGCGGCGGGCTGCTGGATTTCACAACCTACACCCAACTGAAAGCGGTTCTGAGCCTCTGGGCCGGGGTCGAGCAGATCGCAGGGAACGAAAAGCTGACCGTGCCACTGGCGCGGATGGTAGATCATGGACTGACCCAAGGCATGACCGAATGGGTCGTGGGGCATGTGCTTCGCTATCACCTGGGGATGGACCAGCACATCAAAGTGCAAGATGGTGTGTGGTCGCCTGACGCGCCGCCATTGGCGAACGAACGTCAGGTCTGCATTCTGGGCCTTGGCGCATTGGGGCAGGAAGCCGCCCAAGCGCTGGCCGCATTGAATTTCAACGTCACCGGATGGAGTCGCACCCCCAAAGACATCCCCGGAGTAACCTGCCTGAGCGGCGAAGACGGATTGAGAGAGGCTCTGACAAAGGCCGAGATCGCCGTCCTCTTGCTGCCCGACACACCGGCGACCGAGAACACCCTGAACGCCGAAACACTTGCGCTGATGCCCAAAGGCGCGCGGATCATCAATCCGGGGCGTGGGCCTCTGATCGACGATGACGCCCTGTTGCAGGCGTTGAACACAGGCCAGATCGGACATGCCACGCTGGATGTGTTCCGGGTTGAGCCTCTGCCCGCCGATCATCCCTACTGGACGCATCCGAACGTGACGGTGACGCCGCATATCGCCTCGGAAACGCGGCCGGTCACGGCGGCGCAGGTGATTGTCGAGAATATCCGGCGCGGGGAAGCTGGCGAGCCATTTGTGCATCTGGTGGATCGCCAGCTGGGGTATTGATCCCCTGACATAAAGCGTTTCGGGTTTTACCTGAATCATCAAGTGACACGAATGTCCCGAGAACGCTGAAAGCGTGGCAGGATATTCGTGTCGCAGGTTTTAACCGAAGCGATCCAGAACCGGGGGCGAAGGGTTTAAGCTGCGATGAGGCCGCGCCCTTTCAGCAAAGCTTCGACATCAGGCATCCGGCCCCGGAAGGCCAGATACAGCTCCTCAGCCTCTCGCGAGCCGCCAGTGGACAGGATATTGTCTTCCAGAGCTTTGGCGCGTTCCGGATCAAAGGCCCCTCCGGCCTCCTCAAAGGCCTCGAACGCGTCGGCATCCATCACTTCGGACCACATGTAGCTGTAGTAGCCCGAGCTATAGCCATCGCCCGCGAAGACATGCGCGAAATGCGGGGTCGCGTGGCGCATGCTAATGGCTGCGGGCATACTGATACCGTTCAAGACCTCGGCCTGTTTCGCCATCGGGTCCGCCGGGGCCGCGCCTTCATGGAAAGCCAAGTCAACCAAGGCCGAGGCGACATATTCCACCGTCTGAAACCCCTGATCGAAATTCGCGGCCTTCAGAACTTTCTCAAGCATTTCCTGCGGCATTGCCTCGCCAGTGTCCGCGTGGGTGGCGAACTCGGCCAGAACCTCGGGGACTTCCAACCAATGTTCGTAAAGCTGGCTTGGCAGTTCGACAAAGTCGCGCGCCACGGACGTGCCCGAAATGCTTTCATAGGTCACATTCGACAGCATCTGATGCAGGGCGTGCCCGAATTCGTGGAACAAAGTGCGCGCATCGTCATAGGACAACAGTGCCGGATCGCCTTTCGCGAAGTTGCACACATTGATCACGACCGGAGCCTGTTCTTTGGGGAACTTCGCCTGTCCCCGCATCGCGCTGCACCATGCGCCTGATCTCTTGGACCCGCGTGCGAAATAGTCACCAATGAAGACCGCGATATGCTTGCCGTTGCGTGTCACCTCCCACGCCCGGCAATCGGGGTGGTAAAGCGGCGCGTCCAGCGGTTTGAACTCCAATCCGAACAGACGGTTGGCGCAGGCGAACGAGGCCTCGATCATCCGGTCCAGTTGCAGGTAGGGCTTCAGCGCGGCCTCATCCAGATCATGCTCAGCCTTGCGGCGTTTCTCGGCGTAGTAGCGCCAGTCCCACGCCGCCAGAGGGCCGTTGACGCCATCCTCCTGCATCATCGCGGTCAGCACCTCGGCATCTGCGTCGGCGCGCGCCTTCGCAGGCTCCCACACTTGCATCAGCAGGTCGCGGACGCGGTCAGGCGAGCGGGCCATTTCGGTTTCCAGCTTGTAGTCGGCAAAGCTGTCATAGCCCAGCAGCTTGGCGCGTTCTTCACGCAGGGACAGGATTTCGGCGGCGATGTCGCGGTTGTCGGTCTCACCACCATTCGCCCCGCGCGCGGTCCAGGCGCGATAGGCTTTCTCGCGCAGATCGCGACGGGGGGAGAACTGAAGGAACGGCACAATGATTGACCGCGAGAGAGTGACTACGGGACCAGCGGCGCCCTTTTCCTGACCTGCCGCGCGTGCGGCATCGACAACGAAATCCGGCAGGCCCTGCAGGTCATCCTCGGACAGGTCCATGAACCAGTCGCGCTCATCCGCCAGCAGGTTTTGGGTGAAGGATGTTCCCAGTGACGCCAGCCGCGCTTTGATCTCTTGCATCCGGGCGTCCTGCTCGCCCTCCAACGCAGCACCAGCCCGGACAAAACCGCGATGAGACAGCATCAGCACGCGCGCCTGTTCATCACTCAGACCCAGATCATCGCGCCGCGCCCACAGGTCCGCCACGCGTTTGAACAGCGCCTTGTTCGAGGAGATCCCCGAGAAATGCGCCGCTAGCTTTGGCGAGAATTCTCGCTGCAATTCCTCACGTTTCGGATTGCTGTCCGCGCCCGCAACTGTGAAGAAAACCGACAGCACTTTGTCCAGTTGCTCACCCGCCGCCTCAAGCGCTTCGATCGTGTTGGCGAAACTCGGAGTTTCAGCGTTTGCAGCGATCACGTCGATCTGCGCGTTATGCGCCTGCAGTGCCTCATCCAGAGCAGGGGCGAAATCATCATCCGAAATCTTGGCAAAAGGGGCGAGTTCGAACGGAGTGGTCCAGTCGGACAGGATCGGGTTGGTCATTCAGATCTCCTTTGACCACAACCTAGGAAGGGCCGATCAGATGATCCAGAGCAACACGGCGTTTATTCACCACCCGCACCGCAAATCGGGCAGTCAGAGCGTTTGGACAGGGTGATTTTGCGGCTTTCCCCATAAAGCGCGTCATAGATCAGCATTTCGCCGCGCAGCGCTTGGCCAGCCCCGGTGATGACCTTGATCGCCTCAACCGCCATCATGGACCCAACCACACCCGGCAAGGGGCCGATAACGCCCGCCTCGGAACAGGATGGGGCCAGACCGGCCGCGGGGGCCTCCGGGAAAATACACTGGTAGCAGGGCGCACCCTTGGTCGGGTCGAAGACGCTCAGCTGCCCTTCCCATTGCGACAGTGCGCCCGAGATCAGCGGTTTGCCCAACGCAACGGCCGTGCGATTGGCCAAATAGCGGGTTTCGAAATTGTCGGTACCATCCAGGATCAGATCAAAGTCGCCCAATAGGTCTCGCGCGATCTCTTCACTCAGACGCCGATTGTAGGGCAGGACGGTGACGTTGGGGTTCTGAGCCTCCATCGCCTGCTGGGCCGAGAACACTTTGGGCATTCCGATATCGGCGTCGCGGTGAATGACCTGACGCTGAAGATTGGCGTTTTCGACCACGTCGTCGTCGATCACTCCGATCGTGCCCACACCCGCTGCAGCCAGATACTGCAAGGCTGGTGCGCCGAGACCCCCGGCCCCAATCACCAGCACGCGCGCTTTTTTCAACCGTTTCTGCCCCGGTCCACCCAGTTCGCGCAGAACGATATGGCGGGCATAGCGGTCCAGCTCTGTTTCAGCGAACCGGTCCGAGGGTTTGGCCTCGGTCTTGTCCGCTTCGGGCTGCGCCCGATTACGCAGCGCTTTCAGCCCCTTGCCATAGACCATGATCAGCGCAGCCGCTCCGGCCAGCATCAGCCACAGCGCTGCCGATCCTCCGGTTGCTTCGCGCAAGGGATGGCCGCTCGGCAAAACCAGATGCGACAGGATCACACCGGCCATAAGCACACTGACTGAGGTCACACGCGCCGTCCGGGACACGCCCGCGATATAGCCGACGCCCCAAAGACCCGCGGCAAGGACCAGAACCAGCAGCATCAGCCGCGCCCGGTTGAGCCGAACCCGCCAGCGCCACGCGCGGTCTCGCCAAGGGTTTCGGTTAGCTCGAACGTGGCTTGCACGACAGGCGCTACGATAAGCTGCGCGATGCGTTCTCCGTGGGTGACCTCGAAACGGTCCTGCCCTGCGTTCATAACGATCACCCCCAGCGGGCCGCGATAGTCGCTGTCGATGGTCCCCGGCGTGTTGGGCAGGGTGATGCCGTGCTTCAATGCCAGCCCGGAGCGTGGGCGGACCTGAGCCTCATAGCCCGCCGGGATCTCGATTCGCAGGCCGGTGGGGACAAGGGCGCGCTCCCCCGGATCCAGAAAGATCGACTCGCCGTCGGGCAGGTTGGCGCGTACATCAGCACCGGCCGCGCCCGAGGTCTCATATGAAGGCAGAGGAACAGAAACGTCTGCACCCTCTTCCCGGATCACGCGGATAGCTACCATCTGTATTCCTTCTGTCTCATTCGGCCAGCGCGTCGGCGATCTTTTGTGCCAAACGCGTGGCGACCATGTCTTTGCCCATGCGCGGCCAGCTCTCAGCCCCTTGATCCGAGATCAGGACGACCGCATTTTCCGAGCCCCCCATGATGCCGGTCGCCGGGCTGACGTCGTTTGCCACGATCCAATCGCATCCCTTGCGGGCGCGCTTTGCAGTCGCGTTGTCAATCACATCATCGGTTTCCGCTGCAAAGCCCACAACCAGATCAGGGCGACCCGCACCCATCTGCGAGACGCGTTTCAGGATGTCGGGATTCTCGGCGAACTCCAGCGAGGGCAGACCATCACGGCTTTTCTTTAGTTTCCGATCCGAGGCGGTGGCCACTTTCCAGTCGGCGACCGCTGCGGCAAACACACCTGCATTCACAGGGAGCGCCGCATCCACTGCGTCCGACATCTGCTGTGCTGTCTCGACCTGCACGACCTGCACGCCTTGGGGCGGCGGAACGTCGGCGGGACCAGTGACAAAAACCACATCAGCCCCAAGCGCCGCCAAGGCGCGGGCAACGGCAGTCCCCTGCGCCCCGGATGAGCGGTTGGCGATGTAGCGCACCGGATCAATCGGTTCATGTGTCGGGCCAGAGGTTACAAGGATGCGTTTACCTTTCAACGGCCCGTCGGCCAGTTGCGCCTCAACGGCAGCAACGATCTCTAGCGGTTCGGACATCCGGCCCGGGCCATATTCGCCACAGGCCATGTCGCCCTCGTTGGGTCCTACAAAGCGTATGCCGTCCTGCTGCAATTGTTTCAGATTTCGCTGGGTCGCCGGGTGATCCCACATGCGGACATTCATCGCAGGCGCGCACAAAACCGGCGTATCCGTGGCCATCAGCAGGGTCGAGGCCAGATCGTTGGCCAATCCTGCCGCCATCTTGCCCATCATATCTGCGGTGGCTGGGGCAACCACGATCAGGTCAGCCGAGCGCGACAGCTGGATATGCCCCATCTCGGCCTCATCGGTCAGGTCGAAGAGATCGCGATAGGCTTTCTGACCGGAGAGCGCGGAGACCGACAGCGGCGTCACGAACTCCTCAGCGGCGCGGGTCAAAACGGGAGTGACTTGCGCACCGCGCTCTTGCAGCCGTCGGATCAGATCGAGCGACTTATAGGCCGCAATGCCACCGCCGATGATCAGCAGAATGCGTTTGGATGCCAGCATGTTCAGCCCTTCCCGTCCCGGTCGGTCCTGACATTAGGCAAGGCCACCGGGTAGTTCCAGCGGTTAATTCTGCGTCTCAAACGCTTTGCAAGGGTCTTCACGCTCTATTTCCGGGCTGTCGATCACCGCATCGAAGGTCCCGTCAATTGCGCCGCCTTCGGACTGGCCTAGCACAAAGACCTTCAGCCTAGGCTTCAGGCGCGACAAAAAGGTCGGGATGCCCCGGTCTGTCCTAGCGTGGCCATTGCCGGTGATCACAGCAATCGGACCACCGGTTTCTTCGTCCGCGCGCAGGATCGCTCGGGTGAGCACCGCGTCTCGCAGACGTTGGATCGAGACCATTTGCGGCAACATTTCGGCTGGCAGAGCATCGCAATGGGCAGCCAGTTGATCCGCCTCGCGCGCGGCTTGATCTTCTGGCGACAGAGGAACGGTCAGGCCATAGCGCGCAGCGTCTGCACCAAGGGCCGTGGCCGCACCTTTTTCCATCGCGGCGCGCGCAGCTGTGCGTGGAACCATGGCGCCATAGACTGGCGCGTCCGACGCCTGAAAGACTGGGTAATACATACTCAGTGGGGGCCAGCCAGACTCCGCCCAGCGCAGGATGCGAGACAATTCCTCTGGGTTGGAGGCGGCTGTCTGAGCCAGACGCTGCGCGCCTTCTTCGGTTACCATCTCCCACACCACAGCCGACGGAGCGATCGCGCCCAACGCCTCGGTCTGCACAAGGTGGTGACGCGGATTGTCGTGAATTTCACCAAGAATCACCACATCTGCGTCCTGCATGGCTGCCAGGACATCATCGGGGATCAACTCACCGGCTTGGACCGGGCGCACCGCGCTGGCTGTAAACGCCAGCACACACAACAGAATCGCAAATCTTGTCATGCGATGAAGTGTTGCACCTCACGCGATTGGGCTTCAAGGTTCTTGCGCATCTTGGTGAAGGCTGCGGCCTCAAGCTGCCGTACACGTTCCTTCGATAGACCCAGCTCATTCCCCAAGCTTTCAAGGGTCCGGGCCGGTTCGCGCAGCTTACGTTCACGCACGATAAATCTTTCGCGGTCATTGAGGGATTGCATCGCCATCAGCAACCATTCGCGCAGCTGCTCGGTGTCGTGGCGATGTTCGACCGCCTCGGCGGCCTGCTCACGATCATCTTCCAGCGCATCAATCCACTCGCGCCCATCTTCATCCGCTGACTGCACCGCGTTGAGCGAAAAATCCGAGCCGGACAGACGCCCTTCCATCATCTCGACATCGCGCAAGGGCACACCGATTTCCGTAGCAATCATCTGGTGCAGCTGATGCCGATCCAACTCCTGCCCCTCGGTGGCGGCTTCACGTTCCAATCGTGCCTGAACGCGGCGCATGTTGAAGAACAGGGATTTCTGGGATGAGGTCGAACCGGTCCGCACCATCGACCAGTTACGCATCACGTAATCCTGGATGCTGGCTTTGATCCACCACACCGCATAGGTCGAGAACCGCACACCGCGATCAGGGTCAAACTTGTCTGCGGCTTTCATTAATCCAAGACCGGCCTCTTGGATCAGGTCGTTCATCGGAGCGCCGTAGCGCTTGAACTTGGCCGCCATCGAAATAGCTAGACGCATGTAGGCGGTGATCAGTCGGTGCAGTGCTTGTTCGTCGCGGTTGTCACGCCACGCATAGGCCAGTTGCAATTCGGTTTCCGCGTCCAGCAGTTCGGCCTTCATCGCTTTGCGGGACATCGAGAAATCGGATGCGTTGTCCAGTGCCATGAAAATCTCCCTTTTTGTAGGCATCAGCCGGGCTTGCCTTGCCGACTTAGGGTCGATACGCAGATCATCACCAAGTGGATCACCAGAAAGGTAAGAATTGTGACCGCCAATTTAACCTTTGTGCTGGGAGGAGCCGCATCGGGAAAGTCGGTCTATGCTGAACAACTGGTTGTATCCTCAGGGAAAAACCGGGTCTACCTTGCGACATCACAAGTGTTTGATGGCGAGATGCAGCAAAAGATCGATCGCCACATCGAACAACGCGGGTCCGGTTGGGAAACCATCGAGGCACCGTTGGACCTTGCCCAGGTTTTAGCGGAACTGAGTCCTGACCAAGCCTGCCTGATTGACTGCGCCACGATGTGGCTCACCAATCACCTGCTGGCCGAGAACGATCTGGAACAGGCCCAGACCCAACTGCTGAGCGCCCTGCGCAGCTGCCCGGCGCAGCTTGTTATCGTCTCGAATGAGGTTGGTCACGGCATCGTGCCCGAAAACGCCCTCGCCCGCCAGTTTCGCGAAGCGCAGGGCCGGCTGAACATCGCGCTAGCAGCACAGGCCGACCAGGTGGTTCAGGTCACCGCGGGGCTGCCGATGGTCTTGAAGGGACAATAGCCATGACGCGTCTGCACCTGGTCCGCCACGGTCCTACCCATGCTAAAACGATGGTCGGCTGGTCCGATCTCCCCGCCGATCTGAGCGATCAGGCCGCGCTTCAGCGATTGCATGATCACATCCCTGCGGACGCGGTTGTTGTCTCATCCGACCTGTCGCGCGCGGCGGATACGGCAACGGCGATCCAAGGCCAGCGCCTGCGCCTGCCCCACCATCCTGACCTGCGCGAGATCAACTTCGGCACATGGGAGCTGCGCGGTTTCGCCGAAATCGAAGCCGAAGACCCCGAGCTTGCCTTTGCCTATTGGGACAATCCCGGCGAAGTGCGACCGCCGAACGGAGAAAGCTGGAACGACGTCCGCGCACGCGTCGACAAAACCGTGGATGCGCTGATGGCTGCATATGAGAGCGCGGATTTGGTCATTGTTGCCCATTTCGGAGTGATCCTGACGCAAGTACAGCGCGCTTTGGATATTGAGGCGCAACAAGCGTTTTCACACCGGATCGACAATCTGTCGGTTACCCAAATCGCCTATAACGCGGGCGAATGGTCCGTCGGCGCCATCAATCATCTTCCGTGATCCGACAGGTCACAAATCACTGATTTACGAGCGCTTCCGGCTCCGTCATCCTTTGATCATGACCTATGACCTCTTTGTCGGTGACCGCCTGTTTTCCAGCTGGTCCATGCGCGGCTGGTTGATGCTCGAGAAGTTCGGCCTGCCCTATCGTAGCCACTTAGTTGGCCTCTATTCCGGCACCATGGCCGCGGATTTGGAATCCCTTGCCCCGGCCCGTCTGGTCCCTGCTCTGCGTCTGCCCGATGGTACGGTTGTGGGCGAAAGCCTCGCGATGGCCGAGACATTGGCTGAACGCCACCCCGAAGCTGGGTTTTGGCCATCAGACCCAGCCGCGCGCGCAACCGCCCGTTGGCTCTGCGCCGAAATGGTCGCGGGTTTTACTGCACTGCGCAGTGAATGCCCGATGCAGTTGGCGCATGTTTGGAAGGGTTTTCAGCCGTCACCGGACACTTTGAAAGACCTCGCCCGGATTGAGAGTCTTTGGGCGCATGCCCGGACGATCTCAGGCGCGTCAGAGGGGCCGTTGTTCGGAGCCTACTCGCTGGTCGATGTCTTCTACACCCCTGTCGCTGCTCGGATCATTGGGTATGATCTGCCGGTCTCAGCCGAAAATCGCAACTATTGCCTCAGCCTGCTGTCGGACACATCGGTCCGACAATGGCGCGCGATGGGGCTAACCGTTCAATACGATCCGTACCCCTACCCGGAACACTACCCCTCGGCCCACTGGCCAGTTGGCGAACCGTCCGAGGCACGACCCGCCGACGAAGGCCCCTCGGTCAACGCGCACTGCCCGTATTCCGGCGACCCGGTCACCGATTTCCTCGACCTCGACGGCCATCGCTGGGGGTTCTGCAACGCGTTCTGCCGCGACAAAACAGTCGCCGACCCGGGCGCATGGCCCAAATTCACCGCAATGCGCGCAGCCGTTAACCATTCTTAAACCTCGGCCATGGCAGCAACGTCCTGTTAACCAAGAACAGGATTGCCATGGTTGCCCGCGCTCACACGGTTGCGTTTCAAGGGGTTGATGCCCGCCCGGTCGAGGTGCAATGCGCCGTCTCACCGGGCCTACCCGCCTTTTCAATCGTCGGTCTGCCGGACAAGGCGGTATCCGAGGCGCGAGATCGAGTGCGCAGCGCGCTTGGTTCCATGGCCATCGCCTTGCCGTCAAAGCGGATCACCATCAACCTGTCCCCCGCTGACCTGCCCAAAGAGGGCAGCCATTTCGACCTTCCCATCGCCGTCGCCCTCCTGTCCGCTTTGGAAATCATCCCAGCAGACGCGGCCGAGGGCACTGTTGCGTTAGGCGAATTATCCTTGGACGGGTCGCTGGTTCCAGTCGTAGGCGCTTTGCCCGCCGCGATGACAGCTGCGGCCGAGGATCGCGCCCTGCTCTGCCCCCGCGCCTCAAGCGCCGAGGCTGCATGGGTGGACGCCACTCAGGTAATCGGAGCCGGTTCGCTGGGTGACGTGGTGCGCCATTTCTCGGGCCAGGCCCCATTGGCAGCGGCCAAACCGGGCGAAGTCAGCCTGTCCTCCAACACCCGCGATCTGCGCGACGTCAAAGGACAGGAACGCGCCAAACGCGCGCTTGAGATCGCTGCGGCGGGAAGGCACCACCTGATCATGATCGGCACGCCGGGATCGGGCAAATCCATGATCGCCGCGCGCCTGCCCGGCATCCTGCCGCCTTTGACCCCGATCGAGGCGCTGGAAACGTCGATGATCCAATCCCTCTGCGGATTATTGGACGAAGGCGGCATCAACCGGACGCGGCCCTTTCGCGAACCGCATCACACTGCCTCGATGGCGGCGATTGTCGGCGGTGGGCGGGGTGCAAAACCCGGAGAGATCTCTCTGGCCCACAATGGGGTACTGTTCATGGATGAGTTCCCCGAGTTCCCTCGCACCGTTTTGGAAACCCTGCGCCAACCGATTGAGACGGGAGAGGTCATGGTTGCCCGCGCCAACGCCCATGTGAAATATCCCTGCCGTTTCATGCTGGTCGCGGCAGCCAACCCGTGTAAATGTGGGTACTTGACCGATCCGTCCCGCGCTTGTTCCCGCGCACCTGGCTGTGGTGAGGACTACCTGAACCGCATCTCAGGCCCATTGATGGACAGGTTCGATATGCGCATCGAGGTGCCTCCGGTAGCGTTCACCGACCTTGATCTGCCGCCGTCTGGCGACAGTTCGGCCACCGTGGCTACGCGTGTGGAGCAGGCCCGCGCCGTTCAGGCCGCTCGGTTTGAAGGTCACGAGGGCGTACGTCAAAACGCTGATATCGAAGGAAAATTACTGGAAGAAGTCGCCACCCCAGATGCTGAGGGCAAAGAGCTGTTGCTCAAGGCCGCCGACCGGTTCGGCCTGTCAGCACGCGCATTCCACCGCATCCTACGGGTCGCGCGAACCATAGCTGATCTTGATGGCTCCCCTGATATCCGGCGACCACACGTGGCCGAAGCGCTAAGTTTTCGGATCGGCGCACGGGCCATGGCTTAGATGTTCGCACTCAGTTTGTTGCGAGGCTGTTTGGGGTACAAATTACGGCGGAACTGATCATTGCCCGTTGTCCTAGACAAGTCCGGTAGCTTACCGCTTGCGCCATGTTCAAGCGAAGAAATCGACCTTCAGTGCAACCGTGCATTCCAATGAACGGACCGCATCGAAAACCTAATCGCCGCCCAACGCCTGTAGCGCTTAGACTTTGGCCTCAATCGCCTGCCAGATCTTTTCAGCGATGTTCTCACCGTTGAAGCGCTCAAGCTCTTGAATGCCGGTGGGGGAGGTGACGTTGATCTCGGTCAGGTAGTCTCCGATCACGTCGATCCCGACAAAGATCTGACCTTTTTCTTTTAGCAGAGGCCCAATGGCCGCGCAGATTTCGAGATCCCGCTCGGTCAAACCGATCTTTTCGGGTCGCCCTCCGACATGCATATTGGAACGCGTCTCACCTTCGGCCGGGACGCGGTTGATGGCACCCACCGGCTCTCCGTCCACGAGAATCACACGTTTGTCGCCGTTCTTCACATCCGGCAGGAATTTCTGAACAATCAACGGCTCGCGCGAGAATCCGGTGAACAGCTCATACAGCGAGGTCAGGTTGCGGTCATTGGCATCCAACCGGAACACCCCAGCCCCTCCATTTCCATAGAGAGGTTTCAGGATGATGTCCTGATGCTTGTCCTTGAAGGCCTTGATGGTCTGCATATCCCGCGCAATCGTGGTCGGAGGGGTCAATTCGGGGAAATCCAGAACCAGCAGTTTTTCGGGGTAATTGCGTACCCAGAACGGGTCATTGACCACCAATGTCTGCCCCTTCAACCGATCCAGCAGATGCGTCGAGGTGATGTAATGCATGTCGAACGGCGGGTCCTGACGTAGCCACACCACGTCAAACTCAGCCAGATCAACTTCACGCTCGGGACCCAGGATCGCGGGATCTCCAGCAACGCGCTGAACTTGCATGTCCTGTCCTCGCGCGGTGATCCGCCCCTCCTGATAGGCCAATTGATCCGGCCCGTAGAAGAACAGCTCATGCCCGCGGGTCTGCGCCTCTTCCGCAAGGCGGAAAGAGCTATCGGCGTTGATATCCACGGCCCCGATCGGGTCCATTTGAAAGGCGATTTTCATGGCATGTCCCTCAACTTCACGCCAGATACATGGCGCAGCAGGCCGAGGGGTTCAATGGGGCTTAGACCGGTCCGAAGGCGTTTTCGATGATTTGAACAGCGCCTGTGCCATCGACTAGCGCCGCGTCGAACCGAACATTCGTCAATTGCCCGTCCGGTTCATTTTCAAGAAACTGCGCCGCTGATGCGCAGATACGCTGGGTCTGCCGTGGGGTGATCCGAGCCGCAGCCCTGTCGAAACTGGTGCTTTTCTTGACCTCAATGAAAACGAGCCCTTCGTCACCCCGCGCAATCAGGTCAATCTCACCCCCGGTACTGCGCCAGCGTCTGTGAGCGATCGAGAATCCACGGCGTTCATAGTCGGCTGCAACCCGCAATTCCGCAGATTGCCCTGCATGATAAGATACCGACCCCCGCACCGCACGCTGCGCCATGTCATCCCTTTCCCAGTTTGAGGGCCTGCTGGTAAATGGGGCGTCGAGGAAGATCATACATCTTTGACACCAAATCCGCCGCATCCCGAACCGAATGGGTTTGCAAGGCCTGTTTCAAAGCCTCTTCTACGTCAGATTCGTTAACGCTTGGCGAATGGCTGCGATCCACCAGCAGAACGACCTCACCCTTGGGGGTTTGGTCTCGGTAGGCCTCTGCCAGGTCTTGCAAAGAGCCACGTCGGACTTCCTCGAACTTCTTCGTCAGCTCGCGGCACAAAGCCGCCTGCCGGTCGGAGCCGAGGATGTCGGACAGATCGGACAAGCATCCAGCCACGCGCTTGGGTGACTCGTAGAACACCAGCGTTCCGGGAATATCCCGCAGCGCCTCGATTCGGCTGCGACGAGCGCCAGACGCATTCGGTAAAAAGCCCGCAAAAAAGAACGCATCCGTTGGCAGACCCGCCAGCGTCAGCGCCGTCAGCGCGGCGGACGGGCCCGGAGCGCAAGTGACGGTGTGCCCGGCCTCGGCCGCCTGCCGCCCTAAATCGTAGCCTGGATCGGCGATCAGCGGCATACCGGCCTCGGACGCATAGGCAACGGATTGCCCTGCAGCCAAAGCATCCATGATCTTGCCGCGTGCGCCTGCTCCACTGTAGTCGTGATACGCCTGAATGCGACGTCCACCCAAGGGGATACCGTGGATTTCCATCAACCGGCGTAGACTGCGGGTGTCTTCCGCCGCGATCATGTCGGCCGAAGCCAGCACATCCAACGCCCTGAGCGTAATATCGCGCGCCGTACCGATCGGAGTGGCAACAAAATACAGGCCAGCAGCCAAACTTATGTTTTGGAAATTCAAAGCTGGACCCTCACAGCGTGACGTTTATTATCGCGGCTCGATAGAACAGCAGCGTCGCAAGCCGCCGGATCAGGGAGTTTTCTTTTAGATGTTTACCGTTTGCAAGTCCGTAAGCAAGTTGGCCAAAACCACGATCGCCCTGACCACCGCCGTTTTTCTGGCCGCATGTGAAACCACTGGCGTCGGCGGAGGCCCCTCGATCAACACCTCGGAACCGGTGCCCGTTGCGCTTCTGGTTCCGCGCGGATCAGGCCAGTCCGGCGACGCGGCGCTGGCGCAAAGCCTTGAAAATGCAGCACGTCTGGCGATGTCGGACCTGCCGAACGTCCAGATTGACCTGCGTGTCTATGATACGGCGGGTAATGCTGGCACGGCCTCAGGCGTGGCGCAACAGGCTGTGGCTGACGGTGCCAAGATCATCATCGGACCGGTCTATGCACAGGCGGCCAACGCGGCCGGCCTTGCGGTGCTGAACAACAACGTGAACGTCCTGTCCTTCTCGAACAACACCAGCATCGCGGGTGGAAATGTCTTTGTGCTGGGGCCGACATTCCAGAACACGGCCAATCGACTGGCCAATTATGGCGGAAGACAGGGCAAGACCGGAGCAATCATCGTACACAGCAATGACGCAGCCGGAGAGGCCGGCCGCTCGGCCATTGCCAATGCGCTGGCCAGCAGCAGCATGAACAACGCTGGCAGCGTCGGTTACGACCGGTCGCAGCAGGGCGTGATCAACGCGGTGCCCAACATCAAGTCCGCCATGGATTCGACGGGGGCGGACTCGGTCTTCCTGACTGCAACCACCGCAGGCGCGCTGCCCTTGTTCTCGCAATTGTTGCCCGAAGCGGGGGTTTCGCCATCGACCTCCCAGTATATCGGTCTGACACGGTGGGACATTCCGGCCCAAACGCTGGAACTGCCCGGCGTTCAGGGCGGTTGGTTTGCCCTGCCTGATCCCGCAAAAGCGCAGGCCTATCGTCAGCGCTACAATGCGACCTATGGCGAAGCACCTCATCCGATCAGCGGATTGGCCTATGATGGGATCGCCGCGATCGGGGCGCTTGTCAGCCAAGGCAAATCGAACGCTCTGACCGGGGCTGCGCTGACGCAGAGCGCCGGTTTCCAGGGTGTTGGCGGCATCTTCCGCCTGCGCTCGGACGGTACCAATGAACGCGGTCTGGCGGTTGCCACGATCCAGAATAAACAGGTGGTTGTGATTGACCCTGCCCCGCAAAGCTTCTCAGGGGCCGGTTTCTGACCAGCCTCACCTGACTGCAGTGCCTGAAAACTCACTTATCTGCCCGCCAGAGGATATTTTCGACGGCGCCCGCGTTGACGCTCAGCTTGCTGCAGCGTTCGAGGCAGGCACTGACAACTCCACGCTGCGTGCTGAAACGGTGCGCATTCTGCGTGAGGCGCAAAAGGCCGGGCGCGCCGCCATCGCCGAGGCGTTTGCCGCCCGCCCATTCGACGCGCGCCCTCTGACCCGGTCCTATACTTACCTCACGGATTGTCTGGTCGGCACTGCGATGCGCGTCGCCAGCGAGCATCTGCACCCTCTGGCCACCCCGACACAGGGGGAACGCATCGCTGTTCTGGCGGTCGGCGGCTATGGGCGCGGTGAGATGGCACCCGCCTCGGATGTCGATCTGCTGTTTCTGACGCCCTATAAGATCACCGCCTGGGCCGAGAGCGTGATTGAATCCATGCTCTATATCCTATGGGATCTGCGCCTGAAGGTCGGCCATTCCTCGCGCACGATCAAGGATTGCCTGCGTCTCGGGACCGAAGACTTCACCATCCGGACCGCGATGCTGGAACAGCGCTATTTGGCAGGAGACACGCGTTTGGCCTGGGAGCTGGACCAACGCCTCAAGGCCGATCTGTTCAAGGGGACTGAGCGAGAGTTCATCGAGGCCAAGCTTCAGGAACGCGACGAACGCCATCTGAAACAGGGTCAACGCTACGTGGTCGAACCCAATGTGAAAGAGGGCAAAGGCGGGCTGCGCGATCTGCAATCGCTCTACTGGATCGCGAAATACATCTATGGTGTGCAAGACGTGGCCGAGCTGGTCCCGCTGGGCCTGTTCACACCCGATGAATTCAAGACCTTTGCCGAGGCCGAGAATTTCCTCTGGGCCGTACGCTCGCACCTGCATCTGGTGACGGGGCGCCCGACCGAGCAGCTGACCTTCGACATGCAGGTCGAGGTCGCGGCGCGCATGGGCTATGAAGACCGGGCCGGGCGGCGAGCCGTCGAAGTGTTCATGCAGCGGTATTTCCGCCATGCCACCAGCGTAGGGGAATTGACACGGATCTTCCTGACCAAGCTGGAAGCCCTGCACATGAAAGGCGCTCCGCTGCTGGAGCGGATTTTCCGCCGCCGCCCTCGGGTCAAACCCGGGTACAGCATGGTTCATGGTCGTCTGGACATTGCCGATCCGGATACATTCCTGACCGACAAGCTGAACATGTTGCGCCTGTTCGAGGAAGGCCTGCGCACAGGCATGCTGATCCATCCGGATGCTATGCGGCTGGTCACGGCCAATCTGCACCTGATCGACGAAGATATGCGCAACGACAAGGAAGCCCAGCGAATCTTCCTCGACCTGATGCTGAAACATGGCAACCCGGAACGCGCCCTGCGCCGGATGAACGAACTTGGGGTGCTATCAGCCTTCATACCCGAGTTCGAACCCATCGTAGCGATGATGCAGTTCAATATGTATCACAGCTACACGGTGGACGAGCATATCATCCAGTGCATCGTCAACCTCGCCCAGATCGAACGCGGAGAGCTTGTTGAATCGCTGCCGCTGGCGTCCTCGATCCTTGAAGGGGGCGTGAACCGCAAAGTCCTCTATGTTGCGCTGCTGTTGCACGATATCGCCAAGGGCCGGCCTGAAGATCACTCGATCCTCGGAGCACAAATCGCGCGGAAAGTGGCACCCAGGCTGGGGCTGAACAAATCCGACGCCGAAACCGTCGAATGGCTCGTGCGCTATCACCTGCTGATGTCGGACATGGCGCAGAAACGCGATATCTCGGACCCTCGGACCGTACGGGATTTTGCCAAGGCTGTGCAAACGGTCAAACGGCTGGATCTGCTGACCGTGCTGACCGTCTGTGACATTCGCGGTGTCGGGCCCAATACGTGGAACAACTGGAAAGCAACGTTGCTGCGCGCGCTGCATGCGGAAACCAAACGTGCCTTGGAAACCGGCATGGAGGATCTGAACCGTGCCAATCGCGGGGCCGAGGCCAAGAAACTTCTGCGCGCAGAACTGGCCGAATGGTCCAAGGCCGATCTGAAGACGGAAACCGGGCGGCACTATGCTCCGTACTGGCAGGGCCTGAACGTCTCGACCCATGTGGAATTTGCCGAGATGCTACGGGCGCTGGAACACAGCGGCGATCCCGGCGCGATGGAAATCCGCCTGCACCCGGACGAGGATCGAGACGCCACCCGCGCCTGCTTTGCCATGGGTGATCACCCCGGTATCTTTGCGCGGATCGCCGGGGCCTTGGCCTTGGTCGGTGCTAACGTCGTGGATGCCCGCAGCTACACGACCAAGGATGGCTATGTAACGGATGCGTTCTGGATACAGGATGCCGAAGGTCACCCGTTCGAAGCCAGCCGTCTGCCGCGTCTGACCCAGATGATTCACAAAACGCTGAAAGGCGAGGTCGTGGCCCGCGACGCGCTGAAATCGCGCGACAAGATCAAGAAACGCGAACGCGCTTTCAACGTGCCGACCCATATCACCTTCGACAATGACGGGTCCGAGATCTACACGATCATCGAGGTCGATACCCGCGACCGCCCCGGCTTGCTTTATGACCTGACGCGCACGCTGGCAGCGGCCAATGTCTATATCGCCAACGCCGTGATCGCGACCTATGGCGAGCAGGTGGTGGATACATTCTACGTCAAGGACATGTTCGGACTGAAATACCACTCGGAAAGCAAACAGCGCGGGCTTGAGACCAAACTGCGCAAAGCCATAACCGAGGGCGCCGAGCGAGCGGCGTCATGAAGCAGATCCGGCTGTTTTCCGGCTTCTTCACAGTCGGCTTCTGGACACTGGCCAGTCGCATTCTGGGCTTTCTGCGTGAAATCCTGCTGACCGCGTTCATCGGCCCCGGCCCGGTGATGGACGCCTTCGTCGCGGCTTTCCGTCTGCCCAACATGTTCCGCCGCTTCTTTGCCGAAGGCGCATTCAACGCAGCTTTCGTGCCGATGTTTTCCAAGCGGCTAGAAGGCGGAGAGAACGCGCAAGGGTTCGCGCAAGACGCCTTCAACCTTTTGGTCGCCGCGGTATTGGCCCTGGTCGGGCTGGCAATGGTCTTCATGCCGGGCCTCGTCTGGCTGACGGCCGAAGGGTTTTACGGCGATGAACGCTTTGATCTGGCCGTCGACTATGGCTATGTCGTCTTCCCCTACATTCTTTTCATGTCACTGGCGGCGCTGTTTTCGGGCGTTCTGAACGCGACCGGGCGGTTTGCTGCCGCCGCCGCAGCGCCGGTTCTTCTAAACATCTTCGCCTGCACCGCCCTGATCGCTGGCGCGATATCCGGAGGCGAGGTCATTCGCTGGCTCATCGCCGTGATCCCTTTGGCAGGTGTGGCGCAGTTGGCGTTGGTCTGGTTTGCCACCGAACGCGCCGGTATCCGCATACGTTTTGGGTTGCCGCGTCTGACGCCCGAGATGCGGAATATGGTCCGCATCGCCGTACCCGCCGCCTTGGCCATGGGGGTGACGCAGGTCAATCTGGTCGTAGGGCAACTCGTGGCCTCAAAGACCGAGAAAGCTGTCAGCTGGTTATTTGCTGCAGATCGTCTGTATCAGCTGCCTCTGGGCGTCGTTGGGATTGCCATCGGAATCGTGCTGCTGCCCGACCTGTCTCGCCGCTTGCGCGCGGATGACAAAGCAGGCGCGCGCAATGCGTTTTCGCGGGCCGGAGAGTTCATGTTGCTGCTCACCCTGCCCTCGACCGTAGCCTTCCTGATCATCCCGAACCCGCTGGTGTCAGTCCTGTTTCAGCGGGGCCAGTTCACCGCCGAGGATACAGCCGCAACAGCCCTGGCCGTTGCAATCTATGGCATCGGCCTGCCCGCATTCATGCTACAGAAGCTGCTGCAACCGCTGTATTTCGCGCGCGAGAACACGCGGTCTCCGTTCCACTATGCTTTGGTGGCAATGATCGTCAACGCGGCGCTTGCCTTCGGTCTTTACCCGATTTTCGGATGGATTGCCCCTGCCATCGCAGCCTCTGCCGCTGGCTGGGCCATGGTTGGCTTACTGGCCTTCGGCGCGCGGAATATGGGCGATGAGACTCGGTTCGACGACCGCTTCCGGCGGCGCGCGGGGCGGATCATCTTGGCATCTGTCGGGATGGGCGCGGTGTTGTTTGCCGCCATTCAACTGTTCGGCTGGACGCTTGATGTGCCCGGGTGGCGCTATCTGGCTCTGCTTGCGCTGATCATGGTTGCAGCGGTCAGCTACTTCGCATTTGGCCACCTGTTGGGGGCATTTAGACTGTCCGAGTTCAAAACGGCCCTGCGCCGGTCATGATTAATCACGCCGGATGCGGCCCTTGATCCGCGCCCAACCACCCGGCGCCAAAAAGAAGGACAGGCCGAACCCGGTGGCAAAACCGCCCAGATCGGCCACCCAATCGGATGTGCCGCCAAAGATCAGGCCAAACAGCAGCTGAATGCCCATCAGCACCGCAATCAACTGAAATGCCCGCGCCTGATTGGCCCCAACCAAAGAAAGTTTGCGCCACAGCAACCAAGTAAATGCCCCGATCAACCCGTAGACCGGTGGGAACCCTCCGAGCAGCGGATAAGACGGGTCCAGAAACAGCGCATAGGCGAGCGCGCCACCAACACCCGACAGAACGAAGATCAGCAGCATCGGAAAGCCGCCAAAGACCTCACCCACCATCTTGCCCATTGCCAGCACGAACACGCAGACAAAAACCGCCTGCGTAAAACTGCCCGAAACGAACGGATAGGTCACAAAGCGGATAACATGCTCGAACGGCCAGCGCCCGTTCTGGACCATCCAATCGAAGATATCGGCCGAGAACGCGTAGCTCTGCAGCGCATCCAGCCGCCATCCGACCGCGCCGGGCCCTCCGACCAGACCCCGGGCGCCCAGCGTAAACGCCAGTTCGATCCCCATGATGAACAGAACCAAGGCCACCACGACAGGCGGCAGAGGGTTCACGGCGGGTGTATAATGCTCACTGCTCATTGGGCTGGCCTTTCGCGGCTGTTGACGTCCCTTGGCCTCATGGGTAAGCGACGAGGGCTGATTTTTCCAGACGGGAGTTCCCTTCGATGACCCAGACCCAATTCACGCCGCGCGTGTTTTCCGGCATCCAGCCTTCGGGCGGGCTGACCTTGGGCAACTATCTGGGCGCGATGAAGCGCTTTGTGGATATGCAGGGGCCAGAGTTCGAAACCATCTATTGCATGGTCGACCTGCATGCGATCACCGTCTGGCAGGACCCCGCCGCCTTGTCGCACAACACGCGCGAACTGTGCGCGGGCTATATCGCGGCGGGCATCGACCCGGAACAATCCATCCTGTTCAACCAAAGCCAGGTGCCCGAACATGCGCAACTGGCGTGGATCTTCAACTGCGTGGCCCGTATGGGCTGGATGCAGCGCATGACCCAATGGAAGGACAAGGCGGGCAAGAACACGCAAAACGCCTCGCTGGGCCTGTTTGCCTATCCGGCGCTGATGGCCGCGGACATTCTGATCTATCACGCGACCCATGTTCCTGTGGGTGAGGACCAGAAACAGCATCTTGAGCTGACGCGCGACATCGCGATCAAATTCAACAACGATTTCGGCGTCGACTTCTTCCCGGTCACCGAACCCGTGATCGAAGGGGCGGCCACACGGGTCATGAGCCTTCGTGACGGCTCCAAGAAGATGTCCAAGTCTGATCCGTCAGACATGAGCCGCATAAACATGACCGACGATGCCGACACGATCGCCAAGAAAATCCGCAAGGCCAAAACCGACCCGGATGCCGTGCCCTCAGAAGTCGACGGTTTGGAAGATCGCCCTGAGGCGCGCAATCTGGTCAATATCTACGCCGCGCTCAGCGACAGCTCGGCCGCGCAGGTGCTGGCCGATGTTGGCGGCAAGCAGTTCGGTGAGTTCAAACCGATGCTCGCGGAATTGGCGGTCGAAAAGCTGTCTCCGATCTCGTCCGAGATGGCCCGCCTGATGGGCGAGCAGTCCGAGATTGACCAGATCCTTGCCCGTGGTGCGGAAAAGGCGCGCGCGATTGCTGCCCCGATCCTGAAACAAACCTACGAGATTGTGGGCATGGTCGGCGCTGCATCGCGCTGATTGCACTGGACCTTCGCCTGACGCCCTCCTAGGTTTGCCGAAAGCTGAGGGAGGGCGCTATGGCAGTCGGCAAGAATATCCGCACCTATTTCGAAGGCCAATGGCATGAAGGGGACGCACCGATCATGCGGGCGGCGGATCATGGATCGTGGCTTGGGTCCTCAGTCTTTGATGGCGCGCGCTACTTTGACGGCATGGCCCCTGACCTGCTGGCCCATTGCGCCCGGGTGAACCGCTCCGCCGAGGCGCTGATGCTGACCCCGACTGTAACGCCGGAACAGATGGTCGATCTGGTGCGCGAGGGGCTGCAATCCTATGGCCCGGATCAGGCTGTCTATATTCGCCCGATGTATTGGGGCATCCACGGAGACGTCACGGCCATCGTGCCCCAGAAAGACATTACCGGTTTCGCCATCTGTCTCGAAGAGATCCCAATGGCGCCCGAAACGGCCTCGGTAACGTTGACGACCACCCGGTTCCGCCGTCCGGTACTGGAATCCGCCGTGGTGAATGCCAAGGCCGGGTGTCTCTACCCGAACAACGCCCGGATGCTGACTGAGGCGCGCTCCAAAGGGTTCTCGAACGCGCTGGTCGCCGACGCGATGGGCAATGTGGCCGAGACCGCCACGGCCAATATCTTCATGGCCAAAGACGGTGAGGTCTTTACCCCCATGCCCAACGGCACCTTTCTGGCCGGGATCACGCGCGCACGGCACATCAAGAACCTGCGCGCCGATGGTTTTAATGTACATGAGTCAGTCCTCAGCTTTGATGATTTCCATGCGGCGGATGAGGTGTTCATGTCCGGCAACATGAACAAGGTGACGCCCGTGACCGCTCTGGACGACACGCAATATCAGGTTGGCCCTATCGCCCGTCGCGCCCGCGCGCTCTACTGGGATTGGGCAGCAAGCGAGCGCTAGGGATTTACCCGAGTTGCCAGCACGCTATCGGTCGGGCATGATCCCAGAAAATCAAGAGGACCCAAATGCGCAAGTTTCTCGTCATTCTGGATGACAGCCGCGAATGCCTGAACGCCATGCGTTTTGCCGCGATGCGGGCCGCGCATACCGGCGGCGGCGTGACAATCCTGTCGGTGATCCCGCCGGATGAATTCAATCACTGGATCGGTGTGGCCGAAACCATGCGCGAAGAGGCCCGCGAACGCATCCACGCCCATTTCGAAGTCTTCGCCAAATGGATGCGCGACAAGCAAAGCGTTGAGCCTGAATTGGCCATTCGCGAAGGCGATCCGGTTGCACAGATCATCGAACACGTGCAGTCCGACCCGGAGATTGGGGTCCTGGTTCTGGGCGCCGGCACCGACAAGAAAGGGCCGGGTCCGCTGGTGACTCAGCTGACCAAGAACTCGGGCAGCATGCCGATCCCGATCACCATCGTGCCAGGTGATCTGAGCAAGGAAAAACTGGAAGAGATTACCTGAGGCACCATGGCAGCACCCGTTCAGTTCTGGTTCGAGTTCGCCTCAACCTATTCTTATCTCAGCGCGATGCGGATCGAGCAACTGGCCGCTGAAAAGGGGGTGCCCATAGATTGGCAGCCCTTTCTTTTGGGGCCCATCTTTGCCGAACAGGGCTGGAACACGTCTCCATTCACGATCTACCCCGCCAAGGGCCGCTACATGTGGCGCGATATGGAGCGTTTATGCGCCGCGCGCGCGCTGCCGTTTCAGCGCCCCGATCCGTTTCCGCAGAATTCCCTGACCGCTGCGCGTTTGGCAGTGGCCATCACGTCCCAAGACCAGCGGGCCGCGTTTACCCGTGCCGTCTACATGGCCGAGTTCGGCGAAGGCCGCGATATCTCGGCCGCATCGACACTGACCGATTGCCTTGCAGCCGCAGGTCTGCCCGCCGCTTTCATAGAGAGCGCACAAGACCCAAAGGTAAAAGCGGCGCTCTTTGCTCAATCCAGCCACGCCAAAGAACTCGACTTGTTCGGCGCACCCAGTTTTGTCGTCGGGGATGAGGTTTTCTGGGGTGATGACCGGTTGGTTGACGCGATAAACCACGCTCTCGCAATTTAGAACGGTTCCAAATCTTGACTTCCACGGCGGCTGCCCGCATATCAGAAGCAACGAAAACGGAGCTGCCTCATGTTCATTCAGACCGAATCCACCCCGAACCCGGCAACCTTGAAGTTCCTGCCCGGCCAGACGGTGCTTGAGGCAGGCACAGCCGACTTCCCATCCGCAGAAGCCGCCGAAAAATCGCCGCTTGCCCAGCGCATCTTTGCGGTCAGCGGCGTGACCGGCGTGTTCTTTGGCAATGACTTTGTCACCGTGACCAAAGCGGATGACGTCGATTGGGACCATATCAAGCCAAGCATCCTCGGCGCGGTGATGGAGCATTACCAATCCGGCCAGCCCGTCATGGGGGCCGAAGCGGCACCCGCATCCGGCCATGCCGAACATACCGGCGAGGATTCGGAAATCGTCGATCAGATCAAGGACCTGCTGGACAGCCGTGTGCGCCCAGCGGTGGCTCAGGACGGTGGCGACATCACCTTCCACGGCTTTGACCGCGGCGTGGTCTACCTGCATATGCAAGGGGCCTGCGCGGGCTGCCCGTCCTCGACCCTGACCCTGAAAATGGGGATCGAGAACCTGCTGCGCCACTACATCCCCGAAGTGACCGAGGTTCGCCCCGTTGCCGTCTGAACCGACCCTTCTGGCATTTGACACATCGGCCGCGCATTGCGCGGCCGCTTTGTTGCGTGGCTCTGAAATTGTTGTCACGCGGGCCGAGGCCATGTCACGTGGGCAGGCCGAACGCCTGCTGCCGCTGCTGGAGGAGGTTCTGTCTGAGGCCGGTCTTGGCTGGAAAGACCTGGACGCCATCGGTGTTGGCATCGGCCCAGGAAACTTCACCGGCATTCGAATCTCGGTTTCAGCGGCGCGTGGGCTTGCATTGGGTCTGAACATCCCGGCCGTCGGCGTGTCAGGTTTTGATGCCTTGACCGAGAACGTGCCCGACGGTCACCTACCCGCGATCTCGGCCCCGCGCGATCAGGTCTATGTACAGACCTCAGAAGGCCCACGCCTGATGCTTCGGGCCGAGGCCGAGGGGCTTGGCCCCCTCTTCACTGCCACGGACCCAAACGCGCATGTTCAGGCCATCGCCCATGTCGCGGCGCGCAGGTTCGGCACGGAAACGGAACCACCCGCACCGCTCTACATTCGTCCCGCGGATGCGGCGCCTTCTCGCGACCTCCCTCCTGTGCTGCTGGACGAATGACCCCGAACGACATGGCCCTGACCCACGCTGCGGCCTTCACACAGGCGCGCCCGTGGACGGCTGCCGAGTTCGAAGACCTGCTGCAAAACCGCTTCACCCATGTTGTCGGAGACCCCAAGTCCTTTGCCCTGTTTAAGGTCATCGCGGACGAGGCCGAGTTGCTGACCATCGCGACTCACCCCCTGTATCAGCGTCAGGGTTTGGCTGCAGCCAGCATGAAAAACTGGCATGCGGTTGCCGCTGATCTGGGCGCGGCGCGCGCGATTCTTGACGTGGCGGCAGACAATGGGGCCGCTATCGCGCTCTATGAACGCTTCGGATACAGCCCATGCGGGCGGCGAAAAGCCTATTATACACGCGATTCCGTCTCAAATTGCGATGCAATTGTGATGGAACGCGCCCTGCCTTGAATAAAGTCGCCATTTTTTAGACCAAGTGGTCAAAAATCAGTTGACCCTGCCTGTTGCATACGGCCTTAATTCCCGTCATCACAACGGTTATGCTCGCTATAGGTGGGTAAACGAGGCTAGTTTAACCTCGAACCGACAAAAACAACGGGAGTACCAAATGACCCTGATGAAATCCTTGATGGGCGCTGCCGCCGCCGTCGCTCTGACCGCGGGTGCCGCACTGGCCGAACCGGCTCTGATCTTTGACCTGGGTGGCAAGTTCGACAAGTCGTTCAACGAAGCCGCACATAACGGCGCACAGCGTTGGGCCAACGAAACCGGCGGCACCTATCGCGAGATTGAGCTTCAGTCCGAAGCACAGCGTGAACAGGCCCTGCGCCGTTTCGCCGAAGCTGGCGCGAACCCGGTGATCACCATGGGCTTTGCCATGGCCGATCCTCTGTCCGCCGTTGCCGGCGACTATCCTGACACCAAGTTCGTTGCGGTTGACGTCACCTGGCTGGACGCCCCGAACATCCGTCAGATCGGCTTTGCCGAGCATGAAGGCTCGTACCTCGTTGGTATGATGGCTGCGATGGCGTCGGAATCGGGCACTGTCGGCTTCATCGGCGGCATGGATATTCCGCTGATCCGCCACTTTGGTTGCGGCTATGCGCAAGGCGCCAAGGCTGTGAACCCTGACATCAACGTTGTTGCCAACATGACTGGCACCACCCCAGCCGCATGGAACGACCCGGTTAAAGGGTCCGAGCTGACCAAAGCGCAGATCAGCCAGGGCGCTGACGTGATTTATGCAGCCGCGGGCGGCACCGGTGTTGGTGTTCTGCAGACCGCGGCGGATGAAGGCATCCTGTCGATCGGTGTGGACAGCAACCAGAACCACCTGCACCCGGGCAAGGTTCTGACCTCGATGCTCAAGCGCGTGGACGTGGCCGTCTATGACGCGATGAAAGCGGGTGAAAACCTCGAAACCGGCGTGTTCGCCATGGGCCTGGCCGAGGACGGCGTTGGTGTTGCCATGGACGAGAACAACAAAGAACTTGTCTCGGTTCGTATGAACGACGCCGTGGACGAAGCACGCAAAGCGATCATCAACGGCGACATCTCCGTTGTCAGCTACTACGAGAACGACAGCTGCCCGGCGCTGCAGTTCTGATATCGCACGGGGCGGGGGGTGACCTCCGCCTCGGTCCCACTCTGCCGCGAACCGCGCGGCCCTTCGGCAACCCAAGGACAAGACATGACAGTCCCCGCCATTGAGCTCAAAGGGATTTCCAAAGCCTTTGGGCCGGTTCAGGCCAATAAAGACATTTCCATCAGCGTCGCCCCCGGCACGATCCATGGGATCATCGGTGAAAACGGTGCGGGCAAATCCACGCTGATGAGCATTCTCTACGGCTTCTACAAAGCCGATAAAGGTGAGATTTGGATCAACGGCACCAAGACCGACATTCCAGACAGTCAGGCGGCCATCGCCTCGGGTATCGGGATGGTGTTCCAGCACTTCAAGCTGGTCGAAAACTTCACCGTTCTGGAAAACATTGTTCTGGGCGCCGAGGATGGCGGGCTGCTGGCCCCGTCTCTGGCCAAGGCCCGGAAAGAGCTGAAAGCGCTGGAAGAAGAATACGAGTTGTTCGTCGACCCTGACAAGCGCATCGATGAAATCGGCGTGGGCATGCAGCAACGGGTCGAGATCCTCAAGGCGCTGTATCGCAAGGCCGAGATCCTGATCCTTGATGAGCCCACCGGGGTTCTGACCCCGGCCGAGGCAGACCAGCTGTTCCGCATCCTCGATCGCCTTCGGGCCGAAGGGAAGACGATCATCGTGATCACGCATAAGCTGCGCGAGATCATGGAGAACACCGATACCGTTTCAGTCATGCGGCGCGGAGAGATGACGGCAACGGTCAAAACGTCCGAGACCAGCCCTGAGCATCTGGCCGAGCTGATGGTGGGCCGCAAGGTCCTGCTACAGGTCGACAAGGTGCCCGCGCAGCCCGGGAAACCCATTCTTGAGGTCCAAGACCTGCGCGTGTTCGATGCGGCAGGTGTTGAACGCGTTAAAGGCATCGACCTGACCGTCCGTGCCGGTGAGATCGTCGGCATTGCGGGCGTCGCAGGCAATGGGCAGTCGGAACTGCTGGAAGTTCTGGGCGGGATGCGCCCCGGTCAGGGGTCGATCAAGCTGAATGGTACACCGCTTCCCCTCAGCGGGGCTGGATCCGACGGTCAGGCGCGTCGCGCGCAGCACATCGCGCATGTACCCGAGGACCGTCAGCGCGAAGGTCTGATCATGGATTTCCATGCCTGGGAAAACGTCGCCTTCGGCTATCATCGCGACCCGGCCTACAAGCGCGGCCTGTTCATGGACAACGCCGCCCTGCGCGCGGACACTGAAGCCAAGATCGAGAAATTCGATGTGCGTCCCCCGAACGGCTGGCTGACCGCCAAAAGCTTTTCCGGAGGCAACCAGCAGAAAATCGTCGTCGCGCGCGAGATTGAGCGGAACCCAGACCTGTTGCTGGTTGGCCAACCGACCCGCGGCGTCGACATTGGCGCGATCGAATTCATTCACAAACAGATCGTAGCCCTGCGCGACCAAGGCAAAGCGATCCTGCTGGTCTCGGTCGAGCTGGAGGAGATTTTCTCGCTCTCGGACCGGATCGCCGTGATGTTTGACGGACATATCATGGGTGAACGTCTACCCCATGAGACAGATGAAAAAGAACTGGGCCTGCTGATGGCCGGTGTTGCGGGAGAGGCCGCGTAAGATGGAAAAAATGCCCAAATGGGCCGACGTCGTGCTGATCCCCATCATCAGCCTGGTGTTGGCCACGATCCTGTCGGCGTTGGTGATCCTCGCCATCGGAGAGAACCCGATTGAGGCCGTGAACCTAATGGTCACAGGCGCGCTTGGGTCGACCTATGGCTGGGGCTATACGCTCTACTACGCGACCAACTTCATGTTCACCGGGCTTGCGGTGGCCGTAGCCTTTCACGCGCGGCTGTTTAACATCGGTGGCGAAGGTCAGGCGATGCTGGGTGGTCTTGGCGTTGCCATGGTGTGTCTCTACATCCCTTGGCCGCATTGGAGCATCGCTCTGATCGCTGCAGGACTGGGGGCCGCTGTATTTGGCGCAGCATGGGCCGCAATCCCGGCTTACCTGCAGGCCAAACGTGGCAGCCACATCGTGATCACCACGATCATGTTCAACTTTATCGCGGCTGCCTTCCTGAACTACATGCTGGTCAATGTCATGCGCCCGCAAGGCTCGCAGGACCCGGCAACAGCGCGCTTCCCCGAGGCGGTACACCTGCCGACCTTCCAATCCATGTTCTCAACCGCCGAAAACGTGATGTTCCGCGGCGCACCTGCCAATATTTCGTTCTTCGTGGCGATCATCGCCTGTTTCGTGGTCTGGGCGCTGATCTGGCGCACTCGGTTAGGCTATGAAATTCGGGCCTATGGTCATTCGGAGACCGGTGCCGTCTATGCGGGAATCTCGCCGGTTCGCATCACTATCATCGCCATGCTGATCTCGGGCGGGTTGGCAGGTCTGATGGCGATCAACAACGTGATGGGTGAGGCAGAGCGACTGGTTCTGAACTCGACCGAAGGCGCGGGTTTCATCGGGATCGCCGTGGCGTTGATGGGCCGTTCGCACCCGTTCGGCGTGTTCCTCGCGGCGCTTCTGTTCGGCTTCCTGTATCAAGGCGGTGCAGAGCTGGCCTTGTGGACATCCATCCCGCGCGAATTGATCGTCGTCATTCAGGCGCTGGTGATCCTGTTTACCGGAGCGTTGGACAACATGGTGCGGATGCCGCTTGAAAAGCTGTTCCTTGCCCTGCGGAAGGAGCCTCAGTGATGGATTCGTTCGTAACACTGATCCAGGTCCTTGATTCCACCGTCCGTCTGGCGACGCCTTTGCTGCTGGCCTGTCTTGCCGGCCTCTATTCCGAACGCGCCGGGATTTTCGACATCGGGCTTGAAGGCAAAATGCTGATCTCGGCCTTCTTCTCGGCCGCTGTTGCTGCAGTGACCGGCTCGGTCTGGTTGGGATTGCTCGCGGGGATTGCGTCGTCTTTGGTTTTGTCGGCACTACACGGCGTGGCGTCGATCACGTTCCGGGGCAATCAGCTGATCTCTGGCGTGGCGATCAACTTCCTAGCCTCTGGCCTGACGGTTTTGATTGCTCAAAGCTGGTTCCAACAAGGCGGGCGCACCCCGTCGCTGTTCGGGCAAGGCCGGTTTGAACCGATCAACTTCCCCTTCGCCGAAACGCTAAGTGAGGTGCCCTTCATCGGCCCGATCTATTCCGAACTGCTGTCCGGCCATTCGATCCTCGTCTATATCGCCTTCTTGATGGTGCCTGCGACGTGGTGGATCCTTTATCGCACCCGGTTCGGGTTGCGGTTGCGCGCTGTGGGTGAAAACCCGGCTGCCGTGGACACAGCCGGTGTCTCGGTCGTCGGCCTGCGCTTTGCGGCTGTCGCCATCTGCGGCGTACTCTGCGGTATCGCCGGAGCCTATCTTGCAACTGCGCTGCAGGCCGGGTTCGTCAAGGAAATGACCGCCGGTCGCGGGTTCATTGCACTGGCGGCGCTGATCTTTGCGAAATGGCGTCCCTGGCACGCGATGTGGGCCTGTTTGCTGTTTGGCCTGCTACAGGCCATCGCGCTGCGATTCCAGAATATCGACTTGGGCGGCATCGTGATCCCTGTGCAGGTGATGGACGCCCTGCCCTATATCCTGACCGTGGTGATTCTCGCGGGCTTCGTCGGCAAGGCGGTTCCGCCCCGCGCTGGTGGCGAGCCTTACGTGAAAGAACGCTGATAAGTCCAGTTCAGGGCCAATTCTGGGTCCTGTTCGCTGCAGAGCGGCATGCAGAGTTGATTTTGCATGCCGCAACCGCTCTAAGAGGGTATGTGCGTGTTTCCTCTGATAGAAAAGAGTGCAAACCTCCCCTCGTATTTGCCAAAGGCGGGTGGTAGGCCTGTGACCGCAGCGCCCGATATTCAGGCTGCACGCATTTCCGATGCCGGCGGGTTCACCGCTTTGCACAGCCGAACTCAATACGACTAGAGCATGCCATGCAAATTTACCTTCCGATTGCCGAAGTCTCCGTAAACGCCTTTCTACTGCTAGGGCTTGGAGGCATGGTCGGCATTCTGTCGGGCATGTTCGGGGTCGGCGGCGGGTTCCTTATGACGCCGCTTCTGTTCTTTATCGGCATCCCTCCGGCAGTTGCCGTCGCGACCGAAGCCAACCAGATCGTCGCCTCGTCCTTCTCGGGCGTTCTGGCTCATTTCAGGCGAAGGACGGTCGATTTCAGGATGGGCACGGTGCTTTTGATCGGCGGCCTCATCGGGGCCGCGCTTGGCGTTGTCGTGTTCAACTACCTCAAGAGCTTGGGCCAGGTCGATCTGCTGGTGACGCTGTGCTACGTCGTCTTCCTTGGCGTGATCGGCAGCCTGATGTTCATCGAAAGCCTGCGCGCCTTGCGCAAGGCCAAGAAAGGCGGGGCGGCACCTGCCAAGCGTCGTCAGCGCGGCTGGGTCCATGCGATGCCCTTCAAGATGCGCTTTCGCACCTCGGGCCTGTATATCTCGGTCATCCCTCCGGTTCTGGTGGGCCTCTGCGTGGGGGTTCTGTCCGCGATCATGGGCGTCGGCGGCGGCTTTATCATGGTGCCCGCGATGATCTACCTGCTGGGCATGCCCACCAAGGTTGTAGTCGGGACATCCCTGTTCCAGATCATCTTCGTCACCGCCTTCACGACAATGCTGCACGCCACCACGAACTACACCGTGGACGTGGTTCTAGCTGTGCTTCTTCTGGTCGGCGGCGTTATTGGGGCTCAGATCGGAACCGTGATCGGCGCCCGGATGCCAGCCGAGCAATTGCGGGTTTTGCTGGCCGCGCTGGTGCTGGTCGTATGTGGCAAGCTGGCACTTGATCTGCTTCTGGAACCGTCCGAGCTGTATTCGCTTGGCGCCAGCGGGGGACACTGACTATGGTCCGCTCATTGATCGCCGCCCTGTGCCTGTTCTGCCTGCCCGCCGCTGCCGCGGAAGAGCAGGTGGTACTGGGCCTCAGCCAGGACCGGGTTGCCATTACTGCTACGTTCGACGGGTCCGAAATTCTGATCTTCGGGGCCATCAAGCGCGAAGCCCCGATCCCCGAAGGCCCTCCGCTTGAGGTGATCGTCACTGTTGCAGGCCCGTCCGAGCCTCTGACCGTGCGTCGTAAAGAGCGCAAGCTGGGAATCTGGGTGAACTCCGACAGCGTCGAGGTCGATCTGGCCCCCAGCTTCTACGCTGTTGCCACCAGCGGGCCATTCAAAGAAATCCTCACCAATACCGAGGATCTCCGCTATCGGGTTTCCATCGAGCGGGCCATCCGCTCGGTCGGGGCGGCCATGCATATCGAGGCCGCTCAGGACTTTGCCGATGCCGTGGTACGAATTCGCGAAAGCGAGAGCCTGTATTCGATCCGCGAAAACACGGTTGCGGTGGACGAACAGACCCTGTTCCGCACCTCCATCGACATGCCCGCCGACTTGACTGAAGGCGACTACGCCGCGCGTATTTTCCTGACACGGGGCGGCAATGTGGTGTCGCAATACGAAACCACGATCGACGTGCGCAAAGTGGGGCTGGAGCGGTTTCTCTACAACATGTCCCGCGAACAGCCCGTTTGGTACGGGCTGATGTCACTGGTCATCGCAATCACCGCTGGTTGGGGGGCCTCGACGGCTTTCCGTCTGCTCCGCGAAAAGTAGCCCTCAGCCCCGGCCGATATACGGCATGGTCGTGGCCATCACGGTCATGAACTGCACATTGGCCTCGGGCGGTAGATTGGCCATGTGCAGCACCGACTTGGCGGCATCTTCCACATCCATAGTCGGATCGGGCGTCGCACCGTCGGCAATCGCAGCATCGACTAGCCCCTGCACCATCTGAGTGCGGGCATTCCCGATATCGATCTGGCCACATGCAATGCCAAAATCGCGCCCATCCAGCGACAGGCTGCGCGTCAGCCCGGTGATGGCATGTTTCGTTGCCGAATAGTGCACCGAGTTCGGGCGCGGCACATACGCCGCGATTGAGCCGTTGTTGATGATGCGCCCGCCTTGCGGGGTTTGATGACGCATGATCCGAAACGCCTCACGCGCGCTCAGGAACATGCCGTTGAGGTTGACGCTGACGCTCTGGTACCAGTCCTCCAGTGCGATTTCATCAATCGTACCGCCGGGCGCGAAGATGCCAGCATTGTTGAACAGAACGTCCAACCGCTCGGCCCTGTTGGAGAAAGACCGGAAGGCGCGCGCAACCGCCACCGGATCCGTCACATCCGCAACCAGAGGGATCGCGTTGCGATGCCCTTCGGCCATTTCCACCAATTTGTCTTCGCTGCGGGCAAGAAGACCAACAGTCCAGCCCTCGGTCAGAAACAGCTCTGCCGTGGCTTTTCCGATCCCGGAACTCGCGCCGGTTATGAGGATGGATTTCATGTCTCTTCAGCCTCCAGTGTCAGGGTCGCCGCCGGTATGGCGCGCAGATCATCGACGCGCAGAGGATGGGTGGGTTTGGACAACCGATTACGAACCACCCAGATCAACCGTTCCTGCGCGCGGGTGATGGCAACATAGGCCAGTCGTTTCCACAAGGGTTGTCCGGCCTCGGTTCGGCCCATGCGGGCCGCGGCGTAGATGTCTGGCGCAAAGACCTGCACCGTATCCCATTGCGAGCCCTGCGCCTTGTGGATAGTGACCGCCGCCCCATGCAGAAAGGTCGCGCCCATACGCGCTGCATAGGGGATGAACGGTTCCTCTTCATCCGGCTTTTCGATCTGCACAATCGACGCGGCACTGACTTGAGGGTCCTCGGCCCCCATGACATGCAGGCGAGAGAAACCGGGTTTTCGCCCCGGCCCCAGATAAACCACCTGAGCACCCTTGATCAGGCCGCGCGCCTCAAGATCCAGCCGTTTCTTGCGGTGTTTGAGAGGCAGCTCGATCCCGTCGCAGATTAGCGGCTCACCTTCCAGCAACTCGGTCTCGGGTGCGCCGTGGACCTGCCGGAAGGCCTGGATCAGACGGATGCGCGTTGCGTTGCGCCAGACCAGAACCGGGCTGCGGGCCATCAGGTCGACCTCGACCCGCTGCCCCCAGACCACACGGTCATCGCGACGCGCGGTGTCTTCGACCAGACGCTCGAATTCCTCAAACCCCATGGCGGGGTCGGCAAGCGCATGGGCCAGATCGAGGATGGGATTGTCGGCATCCTGACGGTGTATGCGGTGTAGGGTCAGTTTGCGCGGCTCGGGCAGGGTTTCGAATACCATGCTGCCGGATTGGTTGACCGGTGCCAGCTGTGCTGGATCGCCAAACAGCAGCAATGTCGGGAAGATCTCTTTCAGATCATCAAACTGGCGGTCATCCAGCATTGAGGCTTCGTCGACAAAACCGATATCCAGCGGCTCTTCCCGGCGCTTCCAGCCGGTGATGAAATCCGACCCGCGCAAACCGGCTGCGGCCAGAGCACCCGGGATCGACTTGTTGTTCTGGTAGAAGGCAGCCGCCCGGTCCAGCGCCTCATCCGTCAGGCCTTCGATCTCGGGCCGTTCATCATTGCCCTCAAGCCATTCGGCGATGCGTTCGTATTCCGGGTCGTAGACAGGGGTATAGAGAATGCGATGGATGGTCGTCGCGGGTACCCCCCGCAGGCGCAAAACGCTGGCGGCCTTGTTGGTGGGGGCCAGAATCGCCAGACTGCGTTTGTCGCGAGACTTGCGGCTTTCATAGTCGCCCGAGACGATGTGAACGCCCGTCTCGGCCAGCGCCTTGTACAGTTCCGCCAGCAAAAGGGTCTTGCCCGAACCGGCCTTGCCGATCACGGCCATAACGCCCGATTCACCGTGTCCTGGCAGTTTCAGCAGCGCATCATCTTCAAGGTCCACCCCGGCAGAGCGCAGCATCTCGGCGATGCTGTCATAGGCGGCGGCCTGATCTTCTGAGAAGGTCACGTTGGGCAAAGACATGGCGCGACCCTACAGGGCCGCGCCACCCTTCACCAGATACGGATTTGGGTTTTCAAGCTCCTAAGCCGACAGCGCAAATCGGTGCTGTTTCGCCGGGCCGAACGCGGTTTTGAACCACAGGCGCGAAAGCTCGCGCGGGATGCCCGCCCGTTCGGCCACGCGGTTGCAATCATCCGCGGAATAGGGCCACAGGCCGACCGAGATCTGATCGCGCCCTTTCCCCTCGGACCCCAACACAATCGGAGACGACCCGATCAACCGGTAGATCCGGATCATCCGCGCATCAAAGACGCCGGCGATATGGGTCAGGCCGAACCCCTCCATCATTTCACCGCCGCTCAGCATGATAGCCCCAGCCGTATGGGGGCTGGCTGTGCGCGATAGGCAAAAGCGCGTGACCTCCCAGATCAGAGGGCTGCAGATCGGCTCGCCCTCGTTGAGATGACCGAACACCTCGTTCACCATGACCGGGCCAGTGGTCGGCAGAACCCGCATTGAGCCGCCATGGCTACCATCCGGCTCCTCCCAAATCACATAGAGCGGGTTGAGGTCATCGTATTGATCCCGCTCTTCCCCTTTTTCATTAACGTAAACGTCCCATCCCAGCCGGGTCTTGAACTGATCCGCGCGATCGCGAAACATCCCGTCGGCCAAAGCTGGAAATTTATGCAGCTCATCAGCATACAAATAACGCAACATGACTAATTCCCCTTGTCGTCCTGTGCAGGAACGAAAGGGGTACGAAGTCGTGGTTAATTTACTGTTCTAAGACCGTACGTTGCTTAAACGACTATTAACCCACGGCTGAGCGCGGTCGCGATGGCGTGCGTCGTATTTTGCGCACCCAGTTTCGAGCGCGCGCTTTCAATATAGACCCTTAGAGTGTGTTCCGAGATCGACAGTGAATGCGCAACCTGCGCTCGGCTGAAGCCCTGCGCAAGCAACGTCATCGCATCAATTTCACGTGGGGACAGACCTCGGGTCGCTTCAGGCTGCCTGTCCTTTTCAAACTCCAGTGCTTTGCGGTTGATGTAATGCGCCACGAGAATCAATTCTCGGCCAAAAGTCGAGATGAAATCCTGCCAAGTGCCGTCGTCACAACTGTGATTGACGGTGAACAGCGCAAACTGCCCGTTCGGCCCTCGGATCGGGATCGAATAACCCTGATTGCCCACCCCATGTTCCAATGCATCCTGAAGAAACGCTTTGGACACCCTGCCAGACCAGTCCAGCGATTTCCAATCAACCGGTTGAAATCGTTGAAAACACCCCAGTATCACAGGGTCGATGCGGTGATAGTTTTTTTCTCGATACCGTTCATCCCAGGCATCGGAATAGGTGGTATAGCCGTACTGATCCCCGGCGGCATCCACCCAATGATATGTTAGATGTTCGACTTTCAGACAGTCGCGCAGGCGAATGGCGACCGAGCCAAGCTCATCAAGCGTGCTGGTGTTTTCCAAATCCTTCAGGATCTGACCCAAATCGAGTTCTGTTCCCATCTGCGGGCGCCCGTGCCTTATCTGTCATGGACGCGATCTCGGCTGCGGCAATCAGCTTGGTGTCGTCCAGCTGTTCGGCCAAGGCAGTCAACCCATTCGCAACAGCGAACGCGTTGAGGTCCGACAATACGTCCAGTATCCACTCATTTTGCGCCATTAGGGTCTCTCTGAAACAGTTAACGAAGTGTTAACACAACCATAACATGTGCGATCTTTTTGACCTATTCACCGGTTTCTACTCCCCAAAAATAGTGAGGGGCAAAATTCCAACCTGTTGAAACAAAAAAGGACCCTCCAAGACGGCAAAACACCCGCGTATCGGAGTTCCGATTCGCGGGTGTTTTTTTAGATATTTCAGGATGGGCTTATGGACGCGCGTCCAGAACCTCTTCCAAAGTGCGCATGCCGGTGCGCGGGGCCTGAACCAGAACCGACATGTTGCCCGGCTTGTGCTCGTTGCGCAGCATTTTCATATGCGCTTCGGGCAGATCGTTCCACGCGAACACTTCCGACATGCAGGGGTCCAGACGGCGTTCGACCATCAGCTTGTTGGCTGCTGCCGCTTGCTTCAGATGCGCAAAATGCGACCCCTGCAGGCGCTTCTGGTGCATCCACATGTAGCGCACGTCAAAGGTACAGTTGAACCCGGTGGTACCAGCACAAATCACGACCATACCGCCCTTTTTCACCACGAAGGTCGACACCGGGAAGGTGCTTTCGCCAGGGTGTTCAAACACCATATCAACGTTGTTGCCCTTACCGGTGATGTCCCAGATCGCTTTGCCGAACTTGCGGGCTTCTTTGAACCACTCGGCATATTCGGGCGTGTTGACTGTGGGCAGCTGACCCCAGCAGTTGAAGTCCTTGCGGTTCAGAACGCCTTTGGCGCCCAGCCCCATCACGAAATCCCGTTTGCTTTCGTCCGAGATCACACCGATCGCATTTGCACCGGCCGTGTTGATCAACTGGATCGCGTAAGAGCCCAAACCACCCGAGGCTCCCCAAACCAGAACGTTCTGGCCGGGCTTCAGGTCATGAGGCTCGTGCCCGAACAGCATCCGGTAGGCCGTGGCGAGCGTCAGGGTATAGCACGCCGCCTGCTCCCAGGCCAGGTGCTTGGGACGCGGCATCAACTGTTGCGCCTGCACGCGGGTGAACTGGCTGAACGACCCGTCCGGAGTTTCATATCCCCAGATACGCTGGCTGGGCGAGTACATCGGATCGCCGCCGTTGCATTCCTCATCGTCGCCATCATCCTGATTGCAGTGGATCACGACCTCATCACCGACCTTCCAGCGCTTGACCTTTTCACCCACAGCCCAAACGATGCCCGACGCATCCGAACCAGCGATGTGGTACGGGGCCTTGTGGCCATCAAACGGGCTGATCGGCTGGCCCAGAGCAGCCCAGACGCCATTATAATTGACGCCCGCCGCCATCACGAGGACGAGAACCTCGTTGCTGTCCAGCTCGGGAACATCGACCACTTCCTGCTGCATCGCAGTATTTGGTTCTCCGTGACGCTCTTTGCGGATCGCCCAGGCGTACATCTGCTTGGGCACAAACCCCATCGGAGGGATTTCCCCCATTTCATAGAGGTCCTTTTCGGGTGCCTCGTACGACGCGATACCGCTTTCGGTGTCCAAAGCCATGCTGGCCTCCTTTTCAATATCTTTGCCGCGGCGCAGAATCGCCGCCTCTCCTACAGAGGGATAGGAGGGGTTGCGCAACATTGCAACCATCTTTGGTCTATTTTTGTAATTTTATGACCCAGCGAGTGCAGAAACGTCTTTTGCGGGCGCAGCATTGGCGGATTTCACATGTTCGGGCACTGACTCTGCGTAGTATTGCATAAGATCCTCGCGCTCCCCGGACAGATTCAAAACCCCGTCTTCACGCGTCAGAATGCGCCGTTCGACCATTTGATCCACCGCGCTTGTGATAGCGTCCTCAGCCTCCGCGAACGCAAGACCATCAGATTCCATAAGGGCAAGGATTCGACTTCGCACCTCTTGTTCGGGCATAGGGCCATTCTCGCGCAGCAGCCAGCATGCGGCCGGCCCCGGCACCAAGGGAATCGCCGCGCCAATCCGTTTCATCAACGCGCGGGCTAGGTCGGTCATGACGTCATCACCGGCTCGTGCCTCGAAGTCTTTCAGCGAGATCGGCTTACCATACCGAACCGCAGCCAATCCGAACCGCTTGTAGCGACCGATCAGCCGACGCCAGATCTGCTTGAGGACCCAACTTGTGATCACCCCGATCCGTGCACGAAAACGTCGATCAGTTCCGAGAGCGGCACGCGTGAGGATCGTATCTTCGAGCACGCGATCATAGTTCAGGGCCACCGGCACAAACACGACATCGCGCCCGTCGGGCGAGGTGCCGTCGATAATGTATTTCAGTAGTCCTAGTTTAGGTCGCCCCAAAGCCCCGGTCAGGCTGAGCCCGCCTTCGGGGAACATTGCCTGCGTTACACCCGCTTCGGTCGCGTGGCGGACATAGCTGGCCAGAACCTGGCGATACAGCTCGCTGCCTGATTTGCGCCGGATGAAATACGCGCCCATTGCCCGGATCAACCGGCTGAGCGGCCAAACCCGCGCCCATTCGCCCACGGCATAGGACAGGGCGGATTGCTGCGCCGCCAGATAAGTGACCAGAACATAGTCCATGTTGCTGCGGTGGTTCATCACAAAGACAACTGTCGCCTCGGGGTCGATATCCTTGATCGCGCTTTCATCCTTGTAGCTGAGATGCACGTTGTAGAACGTGTTGCTCAGCAACCGGGACAGACGAATGGCGAAGCTGAAATAGGCAAAAGCCGAAAAGGAGGGCACGATCTCACGCGCGTACCGGCGGGCTTGTTCGAACGCAACGGCTTCGGGGATGCCTTCTTCATGGGCGTGCTGCTGCACCGCTTGCCCGACCTGAGGATCATAGATGAGCCGTTGAATCATGTCGTGCCGCCGCGCCAGCTTGAACGGCTGGATCGGCCGCTGCAGGCGCTGGTTCAACCGAGAGACCGCCCTCTCAAGCCTGCGGCGAAAGAACCAGCGGACGGAGGGGAACAGGAAATGCGAGGCAAAAGTGACCATGGCAAAGACCACGATCAACAGGAATAGCCACAGCGGAAGTTCCACGGTTCTCAACATCGGGCCACACTGCCACCAAACGAGGCGGCTCACAATCTAGACAATTCGCAAATGCCGCAACGCAGCGAATTGACAATGCCTGAAAATTGCGATTTAGAACCCATACACGTAATTTTGTTACCCACTGAAACACGAGGCCCGCCCATGACGCAGATGCAGAAAGACCGCCCCTGGCTGATCCGAACCTATGCCGGTCATTCCACCGCCAAAGCCTCGAACGCGCTGTATCGCGGCAACCTCGCCAAAGGTCAGACGGGCCTGTCGGTGGCTTTCGATCTGCCGACTCAAACGGGCTATGACAGCGACCACACTTTGGCGCGGGGTGAGGTTGGCAAAGTGGGTGTACCGATCTGCCATCTGGGCGACATGCGGGTCCTGTTCGATCAGATCCCGCTGGAGCAGATGAACACCTCGATGACGATCAACGCGACGGCCCCGTGGCTGCTGGCGCTTTACATTGCCGTGGCCGAGGAACAGGGCGCGGATGTCTCAAAGCTGCAGGGCACCGTACAGAATGACCTGATCAAGGAATATCTCAGCCGCGGCACCTATGTCTGCCCGCCCAAGCCGTCGCTAAAGATGATCGCGGATGTGGCCGAGTATTGTTATACCAACGTGCCAAAATGGAACCCGATGAACGTGTGTTCCTATCACCTGCAAGAAGCCGGCGCGACACCTGAACAGGAACTGGCCTATGCGCTCGCCACGGCCATCGCTGTGCTGGATGAACTACGCCCGCGAGTCCCTGCCGAGGACTTCCCTGCCCTGTGTGGGCGCATTTCCTTCTTCGTGAATGCGGGTATCCGGTTTGTCACTGAGATGTGCAAAATGAGGGCATTCGTCGATCTTTGGGACGAAATCCTTCAACAACGCTACGGTGTTGAGAACCCCAAGTTCCGCAGATTCCGTTATGGCGTTCAGGTGAACTCGCTTGGGCTGACCGAACAGCAGCCGGAAAACAACGTCTACCGCATCCTGATTGAGATGCTCGCCGTGACCCTGTCGAAAAAGGCGCGCGCCCGTGCCGTTCAGTTGCCCGCTTGGAATGAGGCTTTGGGCCTTCCCCGTCCGTGGGACCAGCAGTGGTCGATGCGCATGCAGCAGATTCTGGCCTATGAAACGGATCTGCTGGAATATGGAGACCTTTTTGACGGGAACCCGGCGGTAGATGCCAAGGTCGAAGAACTCAAAGAAGGCGCGCGCGCCGAGTTGGCCAATCTCGACTCCATGGGCGGTGCCGTCGCCTCGATCGAATACATGAAGTCCCGACTGGTGGACTCCAATGCAGAACGCCTCAACCGCATCGAACGTAACGAGACCATTGTGGTCGGTGTGAACAAATGGGTCGATGGTGAACCCTCGCCCCTGCAGACCGAGGATGGCGGCATCATGGTCGTGGACCCTGCGGTCGAGCAGGAGCAGATCAATCGCCTGAACGACTGGCGCGCGGAACGCGACGACGCTGCGGTCAAAGGGGCCTTGTCGGCACTGCGTGAGGCTGCGCAGAGCGGTACAAATGTCATGGAGCCCTCAATCGCTGCAGCAAAAGCAGGTGTCACCACAGGCGAGTGGGCCGAGGAAATGCGCAAGGTCTACGGCACCTACCGTGGCCCAACCGGCGTGTCCGGCTCGGTCTCGAACAAAACCGAAGGACTAGAAGACCTGCGCGCGTCGGTCGATGCGGTCAGTGACCGGTTGGGGCGTCGTTTGAAGTTCCTCGTCGGCAAGCCGGGGTTGGATGGCCATTCCAACGGAGCCGAGCAGATTGCCTTCCGCGCCCGCGATTGCGGCATGGATATCAGCTATGAGGGCATTCGCCTGACGCCAGAAGAAGTCGTCTCGGCTGCGTCCGAGGATGATGCCCATGTGATCGGTTTGTCGATCCTGTCTGGCAGTCATCTGCCTCTGGTCGAAGACGTAATGACCCGCCTGAAACAGGCAGGCCTGTCGCACGTGCCTGTCATTGTTGGCGGGATCATTCCGGATGATGACGCAGAAGCTTTGAAGAAAATGGGCGTCGCCAGAATCTACACGCCCAAGAATTTCGAGTTAAACGCAATCATGGGCGACATCGTCGCGCTGGTGGACCCACAGGAAATCGCCGCCGAATAACGGCTCGTTTTGAAAAACTCTTGATGGCTATTCCCGAAATGACGGGAATGGCCTATATCGGCGTGTGAAATTGCTGCAATTCTTGGAATTGCAATCACTCACGTCTGAAAGAGGAAAAATAATGGGACTTGAGCTTGAAAACATGTCGCGCAATGAACTTCTGCAATTGCGCAACGATATCGATAAAGCCCTGGTAAATGCCGAAAAGCGCGAGCGCAAAGCCGCTCTGGAAGCCGCAGAAAAAGCCGCAGCCGAATTCGGATTTTCCTTGTCCGAGCTTTCGGACACCGCGTCGAAAGGCGCCAAGCTACAGAAATCAAAAGCGAAATACCGCAACCCAAACGCCCCAGATCAAACCTGGACCGGCCGTGGACGCAAGCCTCAATGGGTCCATGACGCGCTGAATTCCGGCACCGATATCGCCGAGTTGGAAATCTGAATTTGAGGTCTTTTCAGAAATGACAATCCACATTGGCGCAGAAAAAGGTGACATCGCAGAAACCGTTCTTTTGCCCGGAGATCCCTATCGGGCGAAATGGGCGGCGGAAACGTTTTTGGATGACGCAAGGTTGGTCAATGACGTGCGCGGCATGCTCGGGTTTACCGGTACGTGGAAAGGAAACCCTGTTACCATTCAGGGCAGCGGCATGGGGATGCCCTCTCTTTCCATTTACGTGAACGAATTGATCCGGGATTTCGGTGCAAAGACACTGATCCGCATCGGCTCCTGTGGCGGCATGCAGGACAGCGTCAATGTCCGCGATGTTATTCTAGCCATGACATCGACCACGCTCAGCACGCCGTCCCGGGGCATCATGAAGGAATTGAACTTTGCCCCCTGTGCCGATTGGGGCCTGTTGCTGGCCGCGGCCAAAGCGGCGGCAGCCAAGGGAACACCAACCCATGTGGGCGGGATCTATTCGTCCGATGTGTTCTATGATGAGCGCCCCGATCTGAACGAACAGATGGTGCGTCACGGCATTCTGGGGGTCGAGATGGAAGCGGCCGAGCTGTATATCCTCGCCGCCAGACAAAAATGCCGGGCACTTGCGGTTCTGACCGTCTCGGATCACCTGCTAACGGGCGAGGCCCTGCCCTCATCTGAGCGGGAGCGCAGCTTTGGCGACATGGTCGAGATCGCACTGCAAGCGGCCTTCCCGGACGCAGCATAGAGTGAAACGGGCCGAGCATGTCTCGGCCCGATTTCTATTTGCCGATTGTTTGTCGCAGACATTTCGAAGGACGATCTGATCCGTCGGATCTCGCGCCGCAAAAGGCGCAGACCCACAGATCCTCGTCTCGATGCTGTCGCCAGCGACAATCGCGTGTCAGCGAAGACGTGCGGGACCGCCAGAAGAAATAGGCGAAAACCCCAGCGGCCAGAAGAAGCAGAATAACAGGCATAGTTCTGTTTGGCCCGCTCCAGCCGCAAATGGCAAGGCTGGTGTCACGCCGCGTTGGCGTATTCGAACAACTCAGGCTCTCGCTGATCGTGCGCGCCAACCGGTTCTGGCGTGTAATACGCCCAAACTTGCTCCAACAAGGTCAGAGCTTCCTCGGCGTCGGTTTTCGGTGTGTTTGCTTGTGTACTCATCGGAGTGATCCTGATTTCATCACTCCTCCCTTCTGCGAATATACGGCGTCGGTGGTCCGACGACATCGGACGTTTTTGCAAAGGGGGCATGCGCTTGCCGCAGCACGGCAAGCGCATCGGTCAATCAGACAGAGCGTTCGACCATCATCTTCTTGATCTGAGCAATCGCTGCCGCCGGGTTCAGACCCTTTGGGCAAGTCTTGGCACAGTTCATGATCGTGTGGCAGCGATACAGCTTGAAGGGATCTTCCAGCTCATCCAGACGCTCGCCCGTGGCTTCATCGCGGCTGTCGATGATCCAGCGATAGGCGTGCAGCAAAGCTGCGGGGCCAAGATAGCGGTCGCCGTTCCACCAATAGCTCGGGCACGAGGTCGAACAGCTGGCGCACATCACGCATTCATACAGGCCGTCCAGCTTCTTGCGGTCTTCGATGGACTGCTTCCACTCTTTTGCGGGGCGGTTGGTTTTGGTTTCCAGCCACGGCATGATCGAGGCATGCTGCGCGTAGAAATGCGTCAGATCGGGGATCAGGTCTTTGACCACCGGCATATGCGGCAGCGGATAGATCTTCACGTCGCCCTTGATCTCATCCATGCCGTAGATACAGGCCAGCGTGTTGATCCCGTCGATATTCATCGCGCAGGAGCCACAGATCCCTTCCCGGCACGAACGGCGGAAGGTCAGGGTCGGATCAATCTCATTCTTAATCTTGATCAGCGCGTCCAGAATCATCGGGCCGCAGGTGTCCATATCGACGAAATAGGTGTCGACACGGGGGTTCTGGCCGTCATCTGGGTTCCAGCGATAGATCTGGAACTTACGCAGGTTCTTTGCGCCGTCCGGTTTGGGCCATGTCTTACCGGTGGTGATCCGGGAATTCTTGGGCAGGGTCAGTTGAACCATGTCAATTCTCCATTCAGCCTGTCCGGGCGCGATCGATCGCGCCTCGATTGTGGTGCCCCCAATGGGCAGTGTTCACGTCAAAATCCGCAGACAACCAGTCGGCAATCGCCTGAGGGTCGTCGCGGTCGATATCAAAGCGCAGGAACCTTGGGTTCCCGTCGAAATGGGCCTGCACCTCGGCGTGGTGTATGTCATACATCCGGCGCCAGCCCTGTTTGACCTCGTCTGCGCCCATCCCGTTGGCCTTGCAGCAGCGTTCAAGATAGCCGCCATTGCTGTGCAGCCCGCGCGACGAAATCCAATCCTCGCGATCGCGCGTGTTCAGCAGAAAATAGGCATCCGGATAAGCCGCATGCAACTCGCGGAAAAACCGCGTGCCATCCAGCATGAACCGGGCATTCACAAAGGCAATGTCAGTAAAGGCCCGGACCGAGCCGAACCCATCCAGCGGTTTCCGACCCATGGCGATATTCGTCACCATTTTCTGGGCCAAGTTGTTGCCCTGATCGTCCACCCAATGCACCGACGCGATGCCACTGTTCTGAAACAGCTTGTGCAGCGACGTGGTGGCACAGCGGTTCAGGCCGATCAGGATGATCTTGGGATCCCGCGGACCCGAGGGCAGCTGTTCAACCGTCATGGCAAGCACCCCTCACCGCGCCCGCATGGGGCGTTTGTCGTGTCGGTGGGTATGTGGCGCTTGCACCGCATTGCCTGATGGTTGCTCCTACTTAGAACGTCCGCGCTTTCGGCGCGATTTTCTTGAGGCTGATGCCGCCCTGATCCTCGTTGGTCAGAGGATCAACGATCACCGGACGGTAACTGAGTTCAACCTTGTTACCCTCGACCCGGCTGACGGTGTGGACACGCCAGTTCTCATCGTCGCGCTCCGCGAAATCCTCATGCGCATGTGCGCCACGGGACTCTTTGCGCGCTTCGGCCCCCACGATGGTCGCCAGAGCGCTTGGCATCAGGTTGGTCAGTTCCAGCGACTCCATCAGGTCACTGTTCCAGACCAGAGACCGGTCCGAAACCTTCAGATCGTCCATCTTAGCCGCGATCGCCGTCATCTTTTCGACGCCTTCCGCCATGGTCTTGGCGGTCCGGAACACAGCCGCGTCCTGCTGCATGGTTTTTTGCATCTCAAGCCGCAGGTCAGCGGTCGGGACTGCGCCCGAGGCGTTCCGTACGGCGTCAAACCGATCAAATGCCTTATCAACCGATGCCTGGTTCAGCACAGGGTTCGGCGCGTCTGCGTCCACTACTTTACCGGCTCGGATGGCCGCCGCGCGACCAAAGACGACCAGATCGATCAGAGAATTAGAGCCCAGACGGTTGGCGCCGTGGACCGAAGCACAACCCGCTTCGCCCACTGCCATCAGGCCGGGAACAACTGCGGTTGGGTTGTCTGCAGTTGGGTTGAGAACCTCACCCCAATAATTCGTCGGAATACCGCCCATATTGTAATGCACGGTCGGCAGAACCGGGATGGGTTCCTTGGTAACGTCAACACCAGCAAAGACACGTGCCGATTCCGAGATTCCAGGCAACCGTTCCGCCAGCGCCTCGGCTGGCAGGTGGCTCAGGTTCAAATGAATATGATCCCCGTCATCGCCGTGACCACGACCTTCGCGGATCTCCATCGTCATCGAACGCGAGACATAGTCGCGCGGCGCCAAGTCCTTGTACTGGGGCGCATAACGCTCCATGAACCGCTCACCTTCAGAGTTGGTCAAATAACCGCCTTCACCCCGAGCACCCTCGGTGATTAAGCAACCCGAGCCGTAGATGCCGGTTGGGTGGAACTGAACGAACTCCATATCCTGAAGCGCCAGACCGGCACGGGCCACCATGCCGCCACCGTCGCCGGTGCAGGTATGGGCCGAGGTCGCGCTGAAATATGCACGACCGTAACCGCCGGTCGCCAGTACAACCATCTTGGCGTTGAAGACATGCATCGTGCCGTCGTCCAGCTTCCAGCAGACGACGCCCTGACACTGCCCATCCTCGGACATGATCAGGTCGATGGCGAAATATTCGATGTAGAATTCAGCGTTGTTTTTCAGCGACTGTCCATAAAGCGTATGCAGGATCGCGTGACCGGTCCGGTCTGCGGCTGCACAGGTACGCTGCACGGCGGGACCTTCGCCAAACTCGGTGGTATGACCGCCGAAGGGGCGCTGGTAAATTTTACCCTCTTCCGTACGGCTGAAGGGCACACCGTAGTGTTCCAGCTCATAAACTGCCTTGGGAGCTTCGCGCGCAAGGTACTCCATCGCATCGGTATCACCCAGCCAGTCCGAACCCTTGACGGTGTCGTACATGTGCCATTGCCAATGGTCAGGCCCCATGTTGGACAGGGACGCTGCAATACCACCTTGCGCGGCAACCGTATGTGAGCGTGTCGGGAACACCTTGGTGACACAGGCTGTACGCAGGCCCTGCTCGGCCATGCCCAATGTCGCCCGCAGACCGGCCCCACCTGCACCTACGACGACCACGTCGTATTCGTGGGTTTCATATTCATATGCTGCTGTCATTGTTCTTGTTCCTTATCGCGCGTCACAGGGCCAGCTTGACCAGGGCAAACAGCCCCGCAGCCATCAGCGTGTAACCAAGCGCCCACATCGCAACGAGAGAGATTTTCTCAAGAATGCCATGGATATAGTCTTCGATGGTTTCCTGCGCCTCATACATAAGCTGCTGCAGGCCCACGACCAGCGTCAGAGCGGTGACAATCGCAGGGAAGGGGCGGCTGAAATAGGCCAGAACCTCTTCATACGTGCCGCCGAGGCCTATTCCGAAGGTGATGATAAATATGGGAACCAGCACGGTCAGGATCATCGCGCGCACCATGGTACGCCAATGGGTTTGTGTTCCCGATTTCCCTGCGCCCAAGCCCTGCGCGCGTTTGCGGTCGGTCAGATATCGCATCTCCGTCTCCTTAAACCACAAGCACGGTGAGAATGGTCAGGACTGTGGCACCGATGAACATGCCCATCCCCAGTTTTTCCGAGGTATTCACGTCGAGGCAGTAGCCGAAGTCCCAGAACACGTGACGCAGGCGGCCCAGCGTGTGATACCAAAGCGCCCAGGTCGCGACGATGAGGATCAGCTTACCGAACCAGCTGGTCAGGAACCCGTCGATCAGCGCAAATGCACTTTCCGAAGTTGACGCGGCCAGCAGCCACCAGACAACCAGAATGGCAACGGCAAACACCCCGAGGCCGGAAAACCGGACCATGATGGACGACATGGAGGTCATCTGCGGGCGATAGATCATAATATGTGGCGAGAGCGGGCGGTTGCCCCGATTGACATCGGCCATGGCGGCTCCTCTTACTTTGGCTACCAGACTTTTTACTTGTTTTTGCGCTTCTGTCACGTGCTGCACCTGCAAAAACAGGTAAAATTGCCTCAAAAACGGTGATTTTGACTAATTGTGATCACGCACTTTAAAAGTGTGATCACAAAATACAATGCGATCATTCTATGTTAGCGTTTTCAACGTCGAAGCATTGTGATCACGAATCCCTGTAGATCAGCGAAAACCGGCAGATTGCTGCGTCACCTCGCGTAGCAGCTTTTTACGTATGCGCTCTGGGTAGTCTGCAAACCCTGAGGCCGACACGACAAAAGCCCCCTCTCCGAAGATGACGTTCTCAAAGAAGTAGGCCGTCAGATCCGGTTCACTTTCTTCAATAGCTATGGCGTTTACTGTCACGCCTCGATCTTTCAGAAGGCCATGAATCTGCGTCGGCTCAATCCCTTCGTTGGAAACCCCGTCTCCCGAGATATCAATCAGCAGTCGCCTGCACTCTGCCACTTCGTCAAACCGCAGCAGGGTGGCCTCTAAAGCTTCTCCGATCGCGGTTGAGAAGTTTCGCCAGACCCTTGGATCCTGCGCAACTTGATCAGCAAACTTCTCTAGAGCGATAAAGCTGTCGATTTTCGTCCACGGGATCGTCACTCGCTGGCGGGATTCGCCCGTCCATTGCACCAACATCAATTGCGCCTGCCCGCGCACCAAGGCCTCAGACACGATCGGGTCACGCAACCCAGCGGCGAGGCCATCCATCTGAATGCGGTATTCGCTGCTGTCGACAGAGCCAGAGACATCCACCGCCAAGGCCAGCGCCAGATCGCACGCCCAGGCGGGGCGTGTAAGGCACAGGAAAAGGGTGAGAAAGCGCAGAAACATGCCGCCACCCTAGCACGGATTGCGGTTGCTGTGTTCACATCACTGTAACCCGATTTTAGCGTTTCGGGTTAAACCTGTGACACGAATACCCTGCCACGCTTGCAGCGTTCTCGGGACATTCGTGTCACTTGATGATTCAGGTAAACCCGAAACGCTTTAGATCGGCATCAAGGCCCAATAGTCGAGGTCCAGCAGCACGTCCGACGTGTATTTTCCGTCTTCGCCGCGCAGCTCGAACGGCGCGCCGCCTTTGGTCGCAACCAAACGCAGACGGATTGCTCCAACCCCGGGCACGTCGGTTTCGGCCTTGTCCAGAACCTCGGACCACGCCTTGATCGTATCTCCTGCGAAACAGGGGTTGGCATGTGCGCCGCCATTCAGACCCACGATCATCTGCGCATTGGCGAGGCCGTTGAACGACAAGGCCCGCGCCATCGAGATCACGTGGCCCCCATAGATCAGGCGGCCTTCAGGGCGGAAGGTCAGGTCGAAATGCACCTTGGCCGTGTTCTGCCATAGGCGTGTGGCCAACATATGCTCAGCCTCTTCCACCGTCACGCCGTCCACGTGGTCAATGGTCTCGCCGATCTCATAGTCGCCCCAACGATGCGGCTCACCCGCCAGGGTGAAATCGTAATTCGAGAAATCAAGCCCCTCGGGGATGACCATATCGCTCGGCTCCAGCACTTTCTTCAATTCGGGCACGAGTGTTTCCGGTGCCGGCGCATCCGGGTTTGCCTTGCGCACCATCACCCAGCGGACATATTCCATGACCACTTCGTCCAACTGGTTCAGACCGCGCGTCCGCACCCAGACCACTCCGGTCTTGCCGTTGGAGTTCTGCTTGACCCCGATCACCTCGGACACCGACCGCAGCGTGTCACCCGCATGAACCGGTAGCAGCCAACGCCCCTCGGCATAGCCCAGATTGGCCACTGCATTCAGCGAGATATCGGGCACCGTTTTGCCGAACACGACGTGGAAGGCCGCCAGATCATCAATCGGGCTTTCCTGCAAACCACAGGACCGCGCGAACTCATCCGAGGAATACAGCGCATGACGCGCAGGATAGAGCGCATGGTAGAGGCCGCGCTCTCCTTCCGTCACGGTGCGCGGGACGGCGTGCGGCAGCACCTGTCCGACGGAATAATCCTCAAAAAAGCGGCCCGGATTGGTTTTTGCCATTATTGCTGTCCCAGTTTCATCTCAGGTGAATAGTCCGCGTCGACCTCTTTGGTCACGGCCTGCGCGCACCGCATGACGTTGTTGGCCTGATCGAAGGCATAGGAGGGATCGCCATAAAGCTCCCACCCTTTTGCCAAGGCATCCGACACTTTGTGACAGAAGGCCGAGGTGTCCTCCTCGGTCAGCAGGCGATAGAGTTTTGCCATTCTTTAAGGTCCTTATCATCCAAATGGAGACGGGCCGACCAGCCCGTGGATATAGCCGATCACGCCCAGCAGCACGATCGAGGCAACAAAGAACATCGCGTCCATGCCATAGGTGCCGGGTTCGCCAGGGGTCCAGTCGGGTTCGGATTTGTTGATCACGATCACTTCGACCACAGCCCAGGCCAGCAAACCACCGAACAGGATGATCGACGCCAGATCGCCATTCACCAGCAGATGCGCAAAGGCCCACAGCTTGAACCCGCCCAGCATTGGATGGCGCAGCTTGTGCAGCAAGCGGCCTTTCTTAGGGGCCGGGCTCATCATGTAGATCGCGATCAGCACCAACAGGTTGTTGATATGGGTCATGAAGCTTGGCGGTGCCCAGACATAGATGAACTCGGTCATGCGGTAACCGAAGATCATCAACAAGATCGCGGCCACCAGCGCCAGCGCCACAGCCCCTTTGCCGCCATCGCCCATAGCCGCGCGTTGCGCAGGCATGACGCGTTTGAACAGATGTGCGGCCCACCATAGCGCCACACCAAGGATCAGAAGAACAAAGCCCATGCTGGCTTACCCCGCTTGCAAAGCTGAAATCGCCTCCGCTTTTGCCAGAATTTCGCGGGCAGTTACAACATGCAGGTTTTCAACGATCTTGCCGTCAACCACGGCAACACCCTGCCCTTGCGCCTCGGTTTCCTCAAACGCGCTGATCTGACGGCGGGCGAGGTCTATCTCGTCATCCGACGGGGCGAAGGCTGCATTGGTGACCTCAATCTGCGCCGGGTGGATCAGCGTCTTGCCATCAAAGCCCATATCGCGGCCCTGTTCGCATTCCGCTGTCAAACCGTCTGTGTCCTTGAAGGCGTTGTAGACGCCATCAACGATGATCAGCCCTTCGGCCTTGGCCGCCAGCAGACATAGGCCGAGCGAGGTCATCAGCGGCAGACGGTCGGGACGGAACCGGGTTTGCAGGTCCTTAGCCAGATCGTTGGTCCCCATCACGAAACCCGCCATCAGAGGATGCGCTGCAATCTCAGCTGCGTTCAGCATACCACGCGGGGTCTCCATCATGGCCCAGATCGGCAGGTCCCCTGTGATCGCGGCCAAAGCATCCACATCCGCCGCCGAGTTCACCTTGGGCAACAGAACCGCATCGGCATCCATCTCGCGCACGGCTTTGGCGTCATCTGCACCCCACGGAGTATCCAGCCCGTTGATGCGCACGATCTTGACCCGAGGGCCGTATCCGCCAGCGGCCAGCGCTGCCTTGAGCGTCTCGCGTGCATTGTCCTTTTCGTCGGCAGACACCGCATCTTCGAGATCGAAGATGATGGCATCAACCGGCAAGGTGCGGGCCTTGTCCAAGGCCCGGTCGCGCGAACCGGGAATGTAAAGAACCGAGCGATATGGGCGCTGACGCGGGTGCATTGGCCTCTCCCGTTGAAATAATATTGCGCAGAAAGGGGCATTTTTCTCAGGAAAGTTCAAGGTAAAAATCGCCGCAACGCAGCATAAATGACGCAACGCTCTTTGCTTTAACGCAATATCGCCCTCTTGACCGCAGGCTTTAGGCGACTGGTGACAGATGGGGTCAGAGATGAAGAAGACAGTTTTGAAGATGACAATCGGGCTGGGAATCATGGTCCTCGCGGCGCAACAGGTTCAGGCGCAGCCACGCAATTGCGCCCCTCGGGCCGATGTTTTGCAACGCCTTGCGGAAGACTATGGCGAAACGCGCCGGGGGATCGGCATTGCCCGCCAGGGTGCGGTGATGGAGCTGTTTGCCTCGGACCAATCTAGCAGCTGGACGATCACGGTGACCCTGCCGGACGGAATGACCTGCCTTGTAGCCTCGGGGCGGGCCTATGAGCAGATGGCCGATGTCCTGCCGCCAAACACCTAAGTCAGTGCGTCCCAGATCAACTTGCCTCCGGTCAGGGTCAGCAACACATAGGCGATACCAAAGAACAGGCGTTCGGACAGCATGAAATGCGCCCGGACGCCCAGCCAGGCTCCCAGAATGGCGAACGGGGTCAAAAGAAGATCCGCTAACGCCGTGTGCCAGGTGAACAGGCCGAGATAGGCGTAGGGCACGAATTTCGCTGCGTTGATCACCCAGAACACCAAAACGGTCGAGGCCTGAAACTCGGTCTTAGACAGGCGCTGGGACAACAGATAGACGGCAGCCGGTGGACCTCCTGCATGGCTGACGAAACTGGTAAACCCCGCGACAAGCCCCGCGAACAGACCAGCAGAGGCAGGCAACCGGCGGGTGAAGCCGCGTATCCAGCCTTTGCTTTGGGCGACGTGCCAGATCACGAACCCGACCGAGATCCCTCCGATCAGCAGGCGTAGCAGGTCGTCATCTGTCACGCGGTATAGCCAGGTGCCCAGCAGAACACCCGGAACCGCGCCCAGGATCAGCAGACGTGAATCCGGCCAACTCCAGCGTTTCCAATAGGGTCCCAGCGTGGCCACGTCGATCACCATCAGGATCGGCAGCATCAGCGCCAACGCCTGCCCCGGAGTCAGTATCAGAGCCAGAATCGACGACGACGCAAAGGCCACGCCCGAGCCAAACCCACCCTTCGAGATGCCCGCAAAGATCACCGCCGGGATCGCGACTGCAAAAAACATCAGGTTCAATTCAAACATGCAGCGTCCCGGGAATTGGCTTGTTTCACAGGCGGTTTAGCGCAACCGGATTGGGGATGGCAAACGGTATGCGGTGGCATGCCGCGCCGCAGGACCCTTGCGCAAAAGCCATTTAACGACTAGCAAACCCGCGATTTCAATACCGACCGGAGATATTCCAAATGGCCAGACCCAAGATTGCGCTGATCGGCGCTGGGAACATCGGCGGCACGCTTGCGCATCTTGCAGCTGTCAAAGAACTCGGTGACGTCGTCCTGTTTGACATCGCTGACGGACTGCCTCAGGGCAAGGCGCTCGACATCGCCGAGTCCGGCCCATCCGAAGGCTTTGACGCCGCAATGTCAGGTTCCAGCGACTATGCGGACATCGCAGGCGCGGACGTGTGCATCGTTACCGCAGGTGTCGCCCGCAAACCGGGGATGAGCCGCGATGACCTGCTGGGCATCAACCTGAAAGTTATGAAATCGGTCGGCGAAGGCATCGCAGCCCACGCGCCCGACGCGTTCGTGATCTGCATCACCAACCCACTGGACGCGATGGTCTGGGCTCTGCGCGAATTCTCAGGCCTGCCGCACAACAAAGTTTGCGGCATGGCTGGCGTTCTGGATTCCGCCCGATTCGCACATTTCCTGTCGGAAGAATTCAACGTCTCGATGCGCGACGTAACCGCCTTTGTTCTGGGCGGCCACGGCGACACCATGGTACCGTCGGTGCGCTATTCGACCGTCGCCGGCATCCCGCTGCCCGATCTGGTCGAGATGGGCTGGACCACGCAAGAGAAACTGGACGCAATCGTTCAGCGCACTCGTGATGGCGGTGCCGAAATCGTTGGCCTGCTGAAAACCGGCTCAGCCTTCTATGCGCCTGCGACCTCGGCGATCGAAATGGCCGAAGCCTACCTGAAAGATCAGAAGCGCGTTCTGCCCTGCGCGGCCTATTGCAACGGCGAGTTCGGCGTTGACGGCATGTATGTAGGCGTTCCGACCGTCATCGGTGCAGGAGGCATCGAGCGTATCGTCGACATCAAGTTGAACGAAGACGAACAAGCGGGCTTTGAAAACTCGGTCAACGCCGTGAAGGGCCTGATTGAGGCTTGCAAAGGCATCGACGGCTCGCTGACTTAAAAACAGGAATTGAGACAAATTCGGGCGGACTTTTTGGTCCACCCGAATTTGTTCGATGCTACCTGCTCTCACTCGCGTTTGCTTCGACTAGGGGCAACCCACCATAGTGCGCGGCAAGTCGTTGCTCGGTGCTTATGACACGCTGCTGTGAAAGCGGCTCATAGTCTGATGGTCGGTTCATTTCGAAAAAATGTGTGCCGCCTTCCCCTAAAAATGGCACCCTTGCGCAATCAGCCGATGCCTTTTGGACAATGTCAAAAACAGGCAGGCAACCTCTGCGTTCGGCCTCGTCAAACCGCAAAGACAATTCTACAAGCCGTCGACTGTTGAAAGGTGAAAGATAGAAGTGCTGCCACAAGGCGGGAAAAGATGCTCCGACTGTCGAATTATAGTAGACTTCTAAAAACATAAAGTCGGCTGCTTTTTCCATCGCATTGGCTGGAAGGGTAGCTTGCCATGCAAAAAAATCTCCTTCGAAATGCTTACAGATATCTGAATTGTACGATCGCCGAGGCACAATGAGCATCCGTTCAATCTGCCATTCCGCGTCACTCCACATGGCCTTGGGCTTAAACACATAGACAGCACGTAAAAGGTCGGTTTGATGCCCCCTCAAGATAAGGTGATCGGACGGAATAGCGTTGGTTGCTCCGGTCACATACTCTTTTGGAGGGGCGGTATCGGACCCGTGCGAAATCTGATAAGCTTGCGCCAGAAATCTCTGCTCCCAGCGCTTAGTTTCCTTCCCAAAACGCGTTCCCAAAACGACATGCGGAGTGTTTAGGCTTTTGGCAACCGCAGCACCGACATGGGCGTCTACTTTAGAATTGTAGTTTTTCACATGCGTGTAGAAAAAAGGAATTTTGTGCAAACTTTCGCGGCCAACTGCCGCCAAAATTCGACTATCTCTTCCTCCCGTAATCGGCATGGCGCACTTGTGGCGTTCGGTGATCTTATCAATGTTGAAAGCCAGTCGCTTGGTGATTTCGTCATAGGTTTCGGCATGGTTCGAATTTTCAAGCGAGAACACCTCATCTCTAGGCCAGAACCTTTCAACGTCAAATGTGTTTAGGTTCAGGTAGAAATTTGGGTTCAACCGCTTCACCTTTTCATCACAAGTGTGAAATAGCGAATACCGTGTGGGAAGTTCGGCTAAACAGTCCGCTTGATATCGAATGTTTGGAACAACCTCTCGGTCAATCGCGAGCAGCGGTGAACTTGCGACGCGCTGCGCGTCGCGTTCGTAAACCGCGCCAATCATTCCAACTGGATCGGTATACAGGCGCTCTTCACCGCCGATCTGCAGGAAAAAGGCGAACCGGCCTGCACACTCGTTCAAGTATCGCTCGAATTTTCTCCATGCATCGCCGTCTCGGGTCGAAAACGGCAGCATTTCATCGCCATCGATCAAACCTTCCGGACCAACAGCGACCCCCAGCAAATAGCCAACCACGAGCCCATCCGAATCCTCTAGTTCGCAAACTGGAAGATCCTGCCCGACATGCAGTTGTGACGCACCAAATTTCAAGCTCTTCAAAAAGCCGACACTAAGTCCGGTTTTGTCCAGAACATATTGGAACCTGAATACCTCGGGCAGGTAACGTCGCTTAAGACTCCAAAGCCGTTCCGCCTCAAGCATTGATCACTCCAAAATCAGGTACACTATTAGCATATCCTCTATAGGCAATGCCAACTGGCCAAGAAAGTGATTTTGCGCCAAAGCTGCGAAGGAACAAAATATTGAAAGAATCAGTCTGAATATTTGTGATCACACCTTAAAATACTGTGATCACAAATATGGAAAATCTTCGCTAAAAACCACTCCGAGTTCAAAAAAGCCTTTATAATTGCGCCCTAGACACCTCTATATCGGTTTAATCGTAGTCAGACGGGACAATTTCGATGAACATTCACGAATACCAAGCCAAGGCGCTTCTTCGCAGCTATGGCGCTCCGGTCTCCGACGGTCGCGCGGTTCTGCGCGCCGAGGAAGCCAAAACCGCAGCCGGTGAGCTGGACGGCCCTTTGTGGGTTGTGAAGGCGCAGATCCACGCAGGTGGACGCGGCAAAGGCAGCTTCAAAGAGGCCGACGCAGGTGAAAAGGGCGGTGTCCGTCTGACCAAGTCGGTGGAAGAAGCGGCCGAGGAAGCAAAGAAGATGCTGGGTCGCACTCTGGTCACCCACCAGACTGGTCCCGCGGGCAAGCAGGTCAACCGCATCTATATCGAAGCCGGTTCCGGCATCGAGCGAGAACTGTATCTGGCCCTGCTGGTAGATCGCCAAACCAGCCGCATCTCTTTTGTCTGCTCGACCGAAGGTGGTATGGATATCGAAGAAGTGGCCGCGTCCACGCCTGAGAAAATCCTCTCATTCTCGGTGGACCCTGTGACCGGCTATCAGGCCTATCACGGCCGCCGCATCGCGTTCTCGCTGGGTCTGGAAGGCGCGCAGGTCAAACAATGTGTGCGCCTGATGGGCATCCTCTACAAAGCCTTCGTCGAGAAGGACATGGAGATGCTGGAGATTAACCCGCTGATCGTCTCAGACAGCGGCGACCTCAAGGTGCTGGACGCCAAAGTCGGCTTTGACGGCAACGCAGTTTACCGCCATCCCGACATCTCCGAGCTGCGCGACGAGACCGAGGAAGACCCCAAGGAACTCGAAGCCTCCAAATACGACCTGAACTACATCGCGCTGGATGGTGAGATCGGCTGCATGGTCAACGGTGCTGGTCTGGCGATGGCGACGATGGACATCATCAAACTCTACGGTGCCGAGCCGGCCAACTTCCTCGACGTGGGCGGCGGTGCGACCAAAGAGAAAGTGACCGAGGCGTTCAAGATCATCACCTCGGACCCGAACGTCAAAGGCATTCTGGTCAACATCTTCGGCGGCATCATGCGTTGTGACGTCATCGCCGAGGGCGTTGTTGCCGCGGTGAAAGAGGTCGGCCTGCAGGTTCCGCTGGTCGTGCGTCTGGAAGGCACGAACGTTGAGAAAGGCAAAGAGATCATCAACACCTCTGGCCTAGACGTGATCGCGGCGGACAACCTAAAAGACGGTGCCGAGAAGATCGTGAAAGCCGTGAAAGGCTAAGCCCAATTCCGTGGAGTGGGTTTCGCCCCACTTTTCCGAAGAATTCTGGCAGGCCCTGGCCCGCCTTAAATAGGAGAACGCCAAATGGCAGTCCTCATCGACGAAAATACCAAAGTGATCTGTCAGGGCTTTACTGGCTCGCAGGGCACATTCCACTCTGAACAAGCCATTGCATATGGCACTAAAATGGTCGGCGGCGTGACCCCCGGCAAAGGCGGGATGGAGCATTTGGGCCTGCCCGTGTTCAACTCGGTCCACGAAGCCAAGCACGTGACCGAAGCCAATGCCTCAGTGATCTACGTGCCGCCGCCCTTCGCGGCTGACTCGATCCTCGAAGCAATTGACGCCGAGATGGAAGTGATCGTCTGCATCACCGAAGGCATTCCGGTTCTGGACATGATGAAGGTGAAGCGCGCGCTCGAAGGCAGCAAATCGCGCCTCATCGGCCCGAACTGCCCCGGCGTCATCACACCTGACGCCTGCAAGATCGGCATCATGCCCGGCCACATCCACAAGCGTGGCTCGGTCGGCGTTGTGTCCCGTTCGGGCACTCTTACCTATGAGGCCGTCAAGCAGACCACCGATGTGGGTCTGGGCCAGTCCACCTGCGTTGGTATCGGCGGCGACCCGATCAAAGGCACCGAGCATATCGACGTGCTGGAATGGTTCCTGGCGGATGACGAGACCCACTCGATCATCATGATCGGTGAGATCGGTGGCTCGGCCGAAGAAGAAGCCGCACAGTTCCTGGCGGATGAGGCCAAGAAGGGCCGCAAGAAGCCGGTTGCCGGTTTCATCGCAGGCCGCACAGCCCCTCCGGGACGCCGCATGGGCCATGCAGGCGCGATTGTCGCGGGCGGCAAAGGCGGCGCCGAGGACAAGATCGAAGCCATGCGCTCGGCCGGTATCGTTGTGGCAGAAAGCCCGGCAACGCTGGGTGAGGCCGTGCTGGAAGCGATTGGGTAAATGATCAACTGCCGGGCATACGCTCTAAGGGCGGCGCCCGAAAAAAGGGTGGGCGCGTTGCGTCCATCCTTCTCATCTTTAGCTTGGCTGTGGTCTTTGTTCGCGACTGCGATGTTCGCATTTTCTACCGCTGGGCAAGCCAAAGCAATGGAATGTGAAGTTCGAATTGGCTGGTCCAGTGAGGGTCAGTTTATTCAGGACGAGGCTTGCGGCATACACAACGTTGCCAAGGCAAAAGGTTTTTTTGACCTCGAGCTATCGGGGAGCAAAAAATACCAGTTCCGCTTTCGCGCAAACAAAGAATCCGCCAAGGATGAAATAGTGCAACGCGTTGGTTATGTTTGCGATTTGATAGGCAGCGACAGGGCCGTTTTCTCAGCCAATCGCGGAAGGGAGCGTGCGCTGATCGTTTCTTTTTCATGTGACGACGCAAGGGGGTGAATTGACTGCAATGACCTTCTCCGACGCCATCCGCACTTGTTTCTCGAAGTTCTTTACTTTCTCGGGTCGTGCCTCGCGGACCGAGTATTGGTTCTTTTTCCTGTTCATCGTGATCTGGAGCATTCTCGCCGGGATCATTGATGCGCAGTTCTTCACTCAGGTCTCGGTGACTGAGGGGGACGGCGTGAAATCCGTCACCGCCACATCCCGTCAACCGGTGCAAAGCATCGTCAGCCTGATTGTGTTCTTCCCGCATCTGGCCGTCGCGTGGCGGCGGATGCACGATTCCGGGCGCAGTGGGCTTTACGCTCTGTTGCCGATCCTGCTGATCCTCGGGGCCTTCGCGGTTCTGATTTTCGGCATCGGCCTTGCCTCAAGTTTCCAGCATGGCGGTAATCTGGACATTCTGTTCACACGTGCCACTCTGCTGATCGTCATTCCGACACTGCTTGTTTTATTTGTGTCGCCCCTCCTGGTTCTGTGGTGGCTGACCCGCCCGTCTCAACCAGGCACCAACCAATACGGTCCCAACCCATATGAGGTAGCCCAATGACCGAACATACGCCCAATTCCGCGTTCCATGCCTCAAGCTTTATGCAAGGCCACAATGCCGAGTATCTGGAGCAGCTCTATGCCCAATACACCAAGAACCCCGGGGCGGTGGATGCCGCTTGGGCCGAGTTCTTTAAGGCAATGGGTGACGCTTCTCCGGATGTTCAGCGCGAGGCCGAGGGGCCATCCTGGGCGCGGACCGACTGGCCGCCGATGCCTGCGGATGATCTGACTGGGGCGCTGACCGGTGAGTGGGCCGAGATCGATGCCAAGGCTGCGGGCAAGAAGATCAAGGAAAAAGCGGCAGACAAGGGCGTAGAGGTCAGCGATGACCAGATCAAGCGCGCCGTGCTGGACAGCTTGCGAGCGCTGATGCTGATCCGGGCCTACCGGATCCGGGGCCATCTGGCCGCCGATCTGGACCCGCTGGGGATGCGCGCGGCCAGCACACATCCGGAACTCGATCCGAAGACCTATGGCTTTACCGAAGCCGACATGGACCGGCCGATCTTTATCGACAATGTTTTGGGCCTGCAGATGGCTTCGATGCGGCAGATCGTCGAGATCGTGAAGCGGACCTACTGCGGCACCTTCGCGCTGCAATACATGCATATCTCAGACCCGGAACAAGCCGCGTGGCTGAAGGAGCGGATCGAAGGTTACGGCAAGGAAATCGCCTTTACCAAGGAAGGCCGTAAGGCGATCCTGAACAAGATGGTCGAGGCCGAGGGTTTCGAGAAATTCCTGCATGTCAAATACATGGGCACCAAACGGTTCGGTTTGGATGGTGGCGAAAGCCTGATCCCGGCAATGGAGCAGATTATTAAACGCGGTGGCGCACTGGGCGTCAGCGACATTGTCATCGGCATGCCGCACAGAGGCCGTTTGAACATCCTGGCCAACGTGATGGGCAAACCCTACCGCGCGATTTTCAATGAGTTCCAGGGCGGCAGCTTTAAGCCTGAAGATGTGGATGGCTCTGGCGATGTGAAATATCATCTCGGTGCCTCCAGCGACCGTGAGTTTGACGGCAACAGCGTCCACCTGTCGCTTACTGCCAACCCCTCGCACCTTGAAGCGGTGAACCCGGTGGTTCTGGGCAAGGTCCGCGCCAAACAGGATCAGTTGAACGACACCGACCGCACCAAGGTTATGGGCATCCTGCTGCACGGTGACGCGGCCTTTGCTGGTCAGGGTGTGGTCGCCGAAGGGTTTGGTCTGTCCGGCCTCAAGGGCCACAAAACCGGCGGCACTATGCATATCGTCGTGAACAACCAGATCGGCTTTACCACTGCGCCGCACTTCTCGCGCTCCAGCCCATATCCGACAGATATCGCGCTGATGGTTGAAGCGCCAATATTCCACGTGAACGGCGACGACCCCGAGGCGGTTGTTCACGCCGCCAAAGTCGCGACAGAGTTCCGCCAGAAGTTCCACAAGGACGTGGTCATCGATATCTTCTGCTACCGCCGGTTTGGTCACAACGAGGGCGATGAGCCCATGTTCACCAACCCGATCATGTACAAGAAGATCAAGACGCATAAGACCACTCTGTCGCTCTATACCGAGCGTCTGGTCAAAGACGGCCTGATCCCCGAAGGCGAGATCGAGGATATGAAGGCCGCCTTCCAGGCCCATCTGAATAATGAGTTCGAGGCCGGCAAAGACTACAAACCCAATAAGGCCGACTGGCTGGATGGGCGCTGGTCGCATCTGGACAAGAACAAAGAGGACTACGTGCGCGGCGAAACCGCCATCGCCCCGGCGACTCTGGCCGAGATCGGCAACGCGCTCACCCACGCCCCTGCGGATATTGCGGTACACAAAACCGTTGCGCGTCTGCTGGATCACAAGAAACAGATGTTCGACAGCGGCAAAGGCTTTGACTGGGCCACAGGTGAAGCGCTGGCCTTTGGCTCGTTGCTGACCGAGGGCTTTCCAGTTCGACTGTCCGGTCAGGACGCGACGCGCGGTACGTTCAGCCAACGTCACTCGGGCTTTGTCCATCAGGATACGGAAGAGCGGTTTTATCCGCTGAACAACATCCGCGCGGGACAGTCGCATTACGAAGTGATCGACTCGATGCTGTCCGAATATGCGGTTCTGGGTTTTGAGTACGGCTACTCGCTGGCCGAACCCAACGCTCTGGTCCTTTGGGAGGCGCAGTTTGGCGACTTCGCCAACGGTGCGCAGATCATGTTCGATCAGTTCATCAGCTCGGGTGAAAGCAAATGGCTGCGGATGTCCGGTCTTGTGACGCTGCTGCCGCACGGGTTCGAAGGTCAAGGCCCCGAACACAGCTCGGCGCGGTTGGAGCGGTTCCTGCAGATGTGCGGTCAGGACAACTGGATCGTGGCGAACTGCACGACACCGGCGAACTACTTCCACATCCTGCGCCGCCAACTGCACCGTACCTTCCGTAAACCGCTGATCCTGGTGACCCCGAAATCGTTGCTGCGTCACAAGCTGGCAGTCAGCACGGCCGAGGATTTCACCACCGGCTCCAGCTTCCACCGGGTGCTGTGGGACGATGCGCAGCAGGGCAACTCAGACACCAAGCTGGCCGCGGACGACAAGATCAAGCGCGTGGTTCTGTGTTCCGGCAAGGTCTATTACGACCTGCTGGAGGAACGCGACGCCCGTGGTATCGACGACGTCTACCTGATGCGGATCGAGCAGTATTACCCGTTCCCGGCGCACTCGTTGATCAACGAGCTTGAGCGCTTCAAAGGGGCTGAGATCGTCTGGTGCCAGGAAGAGCCTAAAAACCAAGGTGCCTGGACCTTCATCGAGCCAAATATCGAATGGGTGCTGACCCGTATCGGCGCCAAACATACACGGCCGCTCTATGTCGGCCGCGCAACCTCGGCCTCGCCTGCGACGGGTCTGGCCAGCCAACACAAAGCTCAACAAGAAGCGCTCGTGAACGAAGCGCTGAGCCTCGAAGGAAAGTAAACGATGACCATTGAAGTTCGTGTTCCCACGTTAGGCGAGTCTGTTACCGAAGCCACGGTTGCGACCTGGTTCAAGAAACCCGGTGATGCCGTGGCCGTGGATGAGATGCTCTGTGAGCTTGAAACCGATAAGGTGACGGTCGAAGTGCCCGCCCCCGCCGCTGGCGTCATGGGCGAGATTGTTGCCGTCGAAGGAGAGACCGTGGGCGTCGACGCCCTGCTGGCGACCATCGCCGCAGGCGAAGGCGCAGCCCCTGCTCCGGCAGCAGCAGCGCCCGCCCCAGCGGCCGCTCCGGCAGCGTCGGGTGGCAGTGTTGATGTGATGGTGCCCACGCTGGGTGAATCGGTCACCGAAGCCACCGTCTCGACCTGGTTCAAACAGGTTGGTGACGCGGTCGCGCAGGACGAGATGCTGTGTGAGCTGGAGACCGACAAGGTCTCGGTCGAGGTTCCCGCCCCTGCCGCTGGTGTTCTGGCGGAAATCACAGCGCCCGAAGGCACAACCGTGGACGCCTCGGCCAAACTGGCCGTGATCTCGGGCTCCGGCGCGGCGGCAGCCCCTGCACCCGCCCCTGCCGCCACGGCAGCCCCAGCAGCAACAGCAACCGGCAAGGATGTCGCCAACGCTCCGTCGGCAGAGAAAGCCATGGCCGAGGCCGGTCTGTCCGCAGCTCAAGTCTCTGGCACCGGACGTGATGGTCGCATCATGAAGGAAGACGTGGCCCGCGCCGTGGCAACGGCTGCTGCACCCGCGCCTGCTGCCGCTCCGGCTCCAGCCCCTGCGCCGCGTGCGCCTGTGGCTGCCGATGACGCCGCGCGCGAAGAGCGGGTCAAGATGACACGCCTGCGCCAGACCATCGCCAAGCGTCTGAAAGACAGCCAGAACACCGCCGCCATGCTGACCACCTATAACGAGGTGGACATGACCGAGGTGATGGCCCTGCGCAGCCAGTACAAAGACCAGTTCGAGAAGAAGCACGGCGTGCGTCTAGGCTTTATGTCATTCTTCACCAAGGCCTGCTGCCACGCGCTGAAAGAAGTGCCCGAGGTGAATGCCGAGATCGACGGCACCGACATCGTCTACAAGAACTTCGTCCATATGGGTGTCGCCGCCGGTACACCTACAGGTCTGGTGGTTCCGGTCATCCGCGATGCGGACTCGATGTCTTTTGCAGCGATCGAAAAGGCCATCGCCGAGAAAGGCAAACGCGCCCGTGACGGCAAGCTGAGCATGGCCGAGATGCAAGGCGGCACCTTCACCATCTCCAATGGTGGTGTCTATGGCTCGCTGATGTCCTCGCCAATCCTGAACCCCCCGCAATCGGGTATTCTGGGCATGCACAAGATCCAGGACCGCCCGATGGCGATCAACGGTCAGGTTGTGATCCGTCCGATGATGTATCTGGCGCTGTCCTATGACCACCGGATCGTTGACGGCAAAGGCGCGGTGACCTTCCTTGTCCGCGTGAAAGAGGCGCTAGAAGACCCGCGCCGCCTGCTGATGGATCTGTAATCATGGCAACGCATGTTCTGTGGCAAGCCGATGTGGCAGACTTTGATGCCTGGCTGAAGGTGTTTCGCGAAGACATCGCGATGCGCCAGGCCGCTGGTATCCACGACCTACATGTCTGGCGTGACCCCGATCAAAAGGATCACGCCATCGCCATGTTCGAAGTGGATGACATACAAAAAGCCCGCGCTTTCTTCGACTCGGAAGAGCTGGCCATGCATCTCGAACGCGGTGGGGTCGCCCATATCCAGGTGAAACTTCTGGACCCGGTCTTACCGTAAAAACTCTGCTGTGTGCGGGACCACCCCGCACACAGTCCCGCAAATACACGTGAAGCGCGCCTGCTATTGATGTCAGAGAATGCTAACCGACAAACGGACTCTGGTTGAAAAAGGATACTCGTCATGTCTTCCGAACTTTCCATTCTTGCTCTGTACGGCCTTCTGATCGTCGTAGTGGTTTTGCTGAATGTGCTGACAGCCATGTCGCAGGTCGGGTTGATGACATTGGGTGGCGCACGAGATGATATGCCCGCCCTGACCGGCGTTGCGGGCCGGGTCGAGCGGGCTCTGACCAATTCGGTCGTCGCCATGGCCCTGTTTGCCCCTGCCGTTCTGATCCTGTCCGCCAAGGACGCCTTCACCTCCGGATCGCTGCTAGCCGCGCAGATTTTTCTGATTGCGCGTGTCGTTTTCGTTCCGGTCTACGCCTTCGCAATCCCGGTTCCCTTCCTGCGCACTATCGTGTGGATGGCTGGGTTTCTTGCGACGATCTACCTTTACCTGCTAGCCCTATAGCTTAGTACGCCGCGCCAGGATGCGGCCAAGACACACCAAGGAGTGCCCTCAATGTCCAGCTATGACGTCATCGTAATTGGAGCCGGTCCCGGCGGCTATGTCTGTGCCATCCGCTGCGCCCAGCTGGGTCTGAAAACCGCCGTTGTCGAAGGGCGTGAGACGCTGGGCGGCACCTGCCTGAACGTGGGCTGCATCCCGTCGAAGGCGCTGTTGCATGCCTCTCATCAGCTGCACGAGGCAGAGCATAACTTTGCCAAGATGGGCCTGAAGGGCAAATCTCCGTCCGTCGACTGGAAACAGATGCAGGCCTACAAGGACGAGGTGATCGAGGGCAACACCAAGGGCATCGAGTTCCTCTTCAAGAAGAACAAGATCGACTGGCTGAAAGGCTGGGGGTCAATCCCGGCTGCCGGCAAGGTCAAAGTGGGTGATGAGGTTCACGACACCAAGAACATCATCATCGCATCAGGCTCCGAGCCTTCGGCCCTGCCGGGTGTCGAGGTTGACGAGAAGGTCGTCGTGACCTCAACCGGGGCGCTGTCGCTGGGCAAGATCCCGAAGAAGATGGTAGTGATTGGTGCCGGTGTGATCGGTCTGGAACTGGGCTCGGTTTACAGCCGTCTGGGCGCTGAAGTGACGGTGATCGAATTCCTCAAGGAAATCACCCCCGGCATGGACCCCGAGGTGCAGAAGACCTTCCAGCGGATCCTCAAGAAGCAGGGTCTGAACTTCGTGATGGGTGCGGCGGTGCAAAAGACCGAAGCGTCAAAAACCAAAGCGAAAGTCACCTACAAGCTGCTCAAGGATGACAGTGAACATGTAATTGAAGCCGATACCGTTCTGGTCGCCACCGGACGCAAGCCATACTCGGACGGGCTGGGGCTGGATGCGCTGGGTGTCGAGATGACGCCGCGCGGTCAGATCAAGGTCGGCTCGGACTGGCAGACCAACGTGCCGGGCATCTACGCGATCGGCGACGTCACCGAAGGCCCGATGCTGGCCCACAAGGCCGAAGACGAAGGCATGGCCGCCGCCGAGCAGGTGGCCGGCAAGCACGGCCACGTGAACTACGGCGTCATCCCCGGCGTGATCTACACCTGGCCCGAAGTTGCCAATGTGGGTGAAACCGAGGCGACTCTGAAAGAACACGGCCGCGCCTACAAGGTCGGCAAGTTCATGTTCATGGGCAATGGCCGGGCCAAGGCCAACTTTGCCTCTGACGGATTCGTCAAGATTCTGGCCGACAAGGAAACCGACCGGATTCTGGGTGCCCATATCATCGGCCCCGCTGCGGGCGACCTGATCCACGAGGTTTGCGTCGCGATGGAGTTCGGCGCCTCAGCCGAAGATCTCGCCCTGACCTGCCACGCCCACCCGACTTATTCGGAAGCCGTGCGTGAGGCCGCTCTGGCCTGTGGTGACGGCCCAATTCATAGCTAAAGCTTTCTGACCCCGGCAGCGATCAGCCTGTCGGGGTCAACCAGGCATCCAGATAAGTTTCCAGCCTGTCGGTGAACGTTGTTGCCGAATGCAACGCGCAGAACCTGAGAGACATGGCCTGAATTGCAAAGGCCTGCACGCCTTCGGCCAAAAGTTCGGACGGCACATCCTTGCGCATCTCGACGGCGTCCAACCACATCATCACCACCCGGAAATACCGCTCAAAGCAATAGGCGATCGGCCCAACATCCGCGATGGCGGTTGCGCCGGAATACCGGATCAGCAGATCAAATACATACCGTTCGGACATCATGAAGCTGTGGACCGGTTCCAAGGCAGCGATAAGCTGTTTGACGGTTTTGGGCGATTGCCCCGCTTCGGCCTGATCCAGACACGCATTCAATCTGTCCGCGATCAGGATTTCTATTAACGCGTCCTTGTCGCGAAAATGCGCAAAGAAGGTGCCCTTGGCGACACCGGCCGTTTGCACCACCTCTTCCACCCGAAGGCCCTCATACCCACTTTTCTGAATTAACTCTTGCGACACCGCCACCAGGCGGGCGCGGGTTTTCAACGTGCGTTTCTGAACTGTCTTTTGCATGAGGTCAGATTGCATGTTTTTTGACCGTGGTCAAATTTTATATTGACCGCGGTCATTTTTGTCTCCTATAAACTGACCACGGTCATTTTTAGGAGACATCCCATGCATGCCAAGAAAATCCTGATTCTCGACGGACACCCTGCCGAAAGCAGCCTGTCCCGTACTTTTGCGAAAACCTACGGCGACGCTGCGCGCCAGAACGGTCATGACGTCCGCCTGATTCATCTGAGCGACCTTCAGTTCGATCTCGATTTTGGGCAGGGCAACTATCACGAGTTCAAACCTCTTGAGCCCGAGCTTGAGAAGCTGTTGCAAGATTTCGAATGGAGCGACCATCTCGTTATGACCGCGCCTATGTGGTGGGGTGGCCTGCCCGCAAAGCTTAAAGGCCTGATCGATCGCATGTTCATCCCGGGACGAACCTTCGATACCCGAAACACCACCAAGCTGGGCTTTCCGGCCCCGATGCTGACCGGCCGCACCGCACGCGTCATCCTGACCTCGGACACACCTGGCTGGTTCATGCGCCTGATCTACCGTCAAGCACTGATCCGGCAAGTCCGCGATCAGATACTCGGCTTCGTCGGCTTCAAGCCAACACGGTTTACATATTTCGCAGGGGCCAGTGAGCCAAAGCCGGGAAGCGTCGATCGCTGGATATCAAAGGTCGCCAGAATTGGCGCAGAGGCTATCTAGGTGCCGTGCCTACCACATCGTCTTTGCGGCGCGCGCACCCCATTCGGAGTCGTATTGCGCGCCGCCTTCCTCACCGGATGAGGCTTCTGCAAGGATCTCGCCAACCGTGGGCAATCCTTCGCTTTGATCGCCGCTGCTCCATGTACCCGCCCGCATCAAGGCCCGGGCGCATTGGGTGTAGATTTCGGCAATCTGGATGACGATCACTGTGGCCGGTTTCTTGCCTTGCTTTTCAAACCGCGCCGTTAACCCTTCATCCGCGGATACACGCGCCGTCCCGTTCAAGCGGACCACATTGCTGGAGCCAGGTACGATGAACAGCAGCGAAACCCTCGGGTCTCGAACAATGTTGCGCAAGGAATCCAGGCGATTGTTCCCCCGCCAATCCGGCATTGTCAGCGTGTTGGGATCAAGCTCTAAAACAACGGGCCCATCATCCCCGCGCGGGCTGCCATCGACGCCTTCGGGGCCAACGGTGCTGAGGACACATAGGCGCGATGCCATGATCCATTGCCGGTAAAGCGGCGTCAGGCTGCGCGCGACCTTGCGCAACGACGGAGCAGCGGGCGTGCCATAGAGCGCCTCCAGGCTCGCAGTGTCTTCAATGAACTCCATCCGGATCAAACCCCACTTCTTTCATCAAAGCGTCTGAGCGTGTCTCGATCACATCTTCCAAACGACTCAGAAACGCGTCCCGTTCGACGCCCGGTTCAATCGGGTCGAGGAAATCGACAATCGCCAACCCCGGTTTGCGCAAGATACCGCTGCGCGGCCAGAATACGCCGGCATTGGTCGCAACCGGCACGCAGGGAAAGCCCAGCCCGCTGTACAGGATCGCCGTACCGACCTTATAGGGCTTGGACACACCGGGGGCGACGCGGGTGCCCTGAGGGTAGATCACCAGTTGGCCGGGTTCGGCGAACTCCTTGGCGACGTCTTTGACCATCTTGGCCACTGCCGCACCCTTCTTGCCGCGATTGACCGGGATGCAGCCCAAACGACGCGCATACATTCCGATGACCGGGGTCCAGAGAAGCTCTCGTTTCATGATGAATTTGCCATGCGGGATGGCGTCAAAGATCATGATGATATCAAGGAAAGACTGGTGCTTGGCCCCGATGACAACCTCGCCGGTGGGTACCGTGCCACGCACCTCGCACTTTATGCCAACCATCCATCGCGCCAACCACATCGTGCTGCGCGCGTAAGTTTTGCATGCGCGCAAAGCGCCCTGTTTCGTGAAGATCGCATATGGCAGATAGACGATTCCAAGGATCAACATCCAAACGTAGATCACAATCATGAAGATCAGGGAACGGATCCATTGAAAGCCCTGTGACATCAGGAAAGCTCCTTCAACTTGCGGCGGGCGGCGGTCCAGGTGGCGAAGAAGGCGACCACAGCGCCCAGAACTGGGATCAGCAAGGGCAACACCCAGCCAAGCCCCTGAAACCCTACTCCGGTCAGAAATCCGCCTTCGTCCGAGGGGTCGGGCAAGAGCAGAACGCCTGTCATCCCCAACATCGTTCCGACAAATGCGCCAAAGAAGGCGCGGTAGGTAAAGCGGCGGACAAATGCGCCTGCGATGAACCGATCCCGCGCGCCCACCTGCCGCAGCACTGCAATGATACTGGCATTCGCGGCAAGCGAGGCATTTGCCGCCAGCGTGATCATCGCCGCAGTTGCACCACCGATCAGCAGGATCGATACCCAGCCCAGCCGTCGCAGGGACATCGCTGCATCCACCAAGGGTTCACGCCAACGGGTGTGGTCATCCAGAACCGCTCCGGGTACTTCGGCGCCCAATCGCAGGCGAAGACCCGCCGTGTCCAGACCCGGCTCACCTTCAACAATTTCAATTAGTTGCGGGATAGGTAGCGTTTCAATCGGCAAGTCCGGCCCGAACCATGGTGACAGCAGCGCGGCCTGTTCCTCGGCCGTCAGCGCGCGGGCCGAGGCGACGCCGGGTGTCTGGCCAAGAACGGTCAGGGCGGTTTCCGTCTGCGCCGCCATCTGCTCGGCCGGGGCGTTGATACGCAAGGTGGCAGCCCCCGCCAGCTCCGAGGCCCAACGATCTGCGATCCGACCAGAGGCGAGCGAAAGCGCCAGGGCAAACACCGCTAGAAACGCCATTGCGCCCGAGACAAACAGGGTCAGATGCGCGGTATACCCGGTCGGAGGGACAACGCGATCCGCGCGTGTATCCCGGCGCAGCAGGTTCCGGATGTCACCGTTGCTCATAGGTCCGCTCCGGCCAGATGCAGTTTGCGCTGCGAGATGCGCAACACGCGGGCTTGAACTTGGCTTTTGGCCGCGCGGATCAAGCTGAGATCGTGGGTAGCGATCAGGACGGTCTTGCCCATGCGGTTCAGCTCGATCAGCAGGCGCAGTAGCCGTTGCGACATCTCCCAATCGACGTTGCCGGTCGGCTCATCCGCCAGCACAACGTCTGGCGACAGGATCACGGCTCGGGCCAAAGCCGCGCGCTGACGTTCACCACCCGACAGTTCGGGCGGATGGGCGTCAAGCCGGGCCCCTAGCCCAACCCAGGACAAAAGCTCGGTCAGGTTGTCCTGCTCTTCTGACTCGGCCCGTCCCGACACCATCAGAGGCAGGGCCACGTTTTCAGCCAGCGTCATATGATCCAGAAACTGGCAATCCTGATGCACAACACCGACCCGACGCCGCAACAGGGCCATCTGATCCCGGTCCAGACGCGCGATATCTTCGTCAAACACGCTCAACCGACCCGAGGTCGGCAACAACGCGCCATAGCACAGCTTCAGCAACGTGGTTTTACCCGCGCCCGAAGGTCCGGTCAGGAAATGGAACGAGCCGGGCTGCAATTTGACCGAGACATCGCTCAGCAATGCACCGTCGCCATAGGTATAGCTGACATTTTCCAGCTCGATCACAGGTGTCCCCAGTTCTTTTGCCGATCTTCATGCCCGAGCTTGCCTGCGGTTTCAATGCCTGCACCGAGTCCAATTGGCGACACTTGCCCCATGAAACCGAAAACGCCCTTTGCTGTTGGGTCTTAACGGAATATCATCCCTGAAAAAACTACTATCGGGCCGAACGTCAGGCCGGGGAGGCAGTATGAGACTTACATGTCCGAATTGCGGCGCTCAGTACGAAGTGCCGGACGAGGTTATCCCCGAAGAGGGGCGCGATGTGCAGTGCTCCGCCTGTGACCAGACGTGGTTTCAGTCCAAGCAACCCGAAGACGCAGCACCCATTACTGAGGCGCCTGATGCCACCGCCGAGCCGGAAGCTAAACCAGAGCCCACACCTGAACCCGACACAAAAGTCGAGGTCGTTGAAGAGACTCCGTCCGATACCGGCAAGACCGGCAATGTTGACCCCGTTGTTGCCAGCATTCTGAAGGAGGAGGCTGCGCGTGAGGCGGAACTGCGCTCTCAAGAAGGCAGCAGCCTTGAGACGCAACCGGATCTGGCGCTGGAGGACTCTGTCGAACCCGAGTTTCAGATCAGGCGCCCGACTGCGACCGAGACCGCCGAGGATGCGGGCCAGAAGGATGAGCTTCCTGACGTTGAGACCATCAATTCAGGCATGATGAGCGATGAGGGCGACGACACGCCCCCGGTCAAACAATCCCGTGGCTTCGTGCGCGGCTTTGCCGTGATGCTGGTCATCGGCGTGATCCTCTATCTGATCTACAGCAATGCGCAACAGATAAGCGAGGCCGTACCGCAAGCCGATCCCGTGCTGGACTCCTACGTCTCTTTGATTGATCAGGCCCGTATCTGGCTTGAGACGCAGGCCGGGGCAGGCGCGCCGCAGGAATAAAGCTTTTCGGGTTTTACCTTAGCCATCAAGTGACACGAATGTCCCGACAACGCTGAAAGCGTGGCAGGGTATTCGTGTCTCAGGTTTAAGCCGAAACGATATAGCGGCTCAGAACCGTTCCAACAGACGCTTGAGGTATTCCAGCTCGATCTCGGGCCGGTCGGTTTCGCCGGTCCGACGGCGGATTTCGTCCAGCAACTCACGCGCGCGGCGATAGACGTCTTCGCCCTGCAGCAGGTTGTCATCGGTTGAAATCGACCCGGCCGCACCAGGATTGCGGCCCAGCGGGTCGCGGCTGTTGGCTTGCGCCTCACCTTCCTCGGTGCCTTGTCCGGATTGGTTCTGCTGGTTCTGCGCCATGGCCTCACCCAAGGATCGCATCCCTTCGCGCAGGGCCTCCATCGCCTCGGACTGACGGTCGATCGCTTCGGCCAGATCATTGCCGCGCAGCGCCTCTTCGGCCTCTTCCATGGCACCTTCCGCGCGGCCCAAAGCATCGCGCGCCGCGTCGCCTTCGGGGGTGCCTGCACCGGGCAAGCCCTGTTGCTGTCGGTTCAGTTCCTGCCGCAGGGCCTGCTGCCGATCCGCCAGAGACCCCTCACCCGATTGGCCTTCGCCCGCCTGATCCGAACCCTGACCCTGGCCGCCCTGACCCTCGTGGCTTTCACCACGGCCCTGACCGCCATTGCGGCCTTCATTACCCTGATTTTCTCCGGCCTGAGCGCCGGGGTTGAACTGTTCCTGCAAATCGCGGAACGCCTGATCGCTTAGGCCTTGCTGTTCGCGCAGAGTCTCGGCCAAGCCTTCCATGGCCTGTTGCCCCTCGGATTGACCACCCTGCCCCTGGCCTTGGGTGACACGCATGTTCTCCATCATCTGCTGGAACTCTTCCAGCGCCTGCTGCGCCTCAGCCATGCGGCCCTGTTCCATCAATTCCTGAATGCGATCCATCATGGCCTGCAGATCGTCCTGCGTCATCTGCATGCTTTCGCCATTCTGACCGGACTGGCGCTCATCACTATCGCCGTTTTCCTGCGCAAGGCGCTGCAACTGGTTCAGGTAGTCCTGCGTGGCCTCACGCAGTTCCTGCATCAGCTCGGCGATTTCCTCATCGCTGGCCCCGTTCTGCATCGCCTCAGTGAGACGCTCCTGCGCCCGGCGCATCCGCTCCAGCGCATCTGCCAGAGTGCCCTCTTCGATCAAAACCGCCAGATCCCAAAGGGCCTGCGCGATCTCGGCCTGTTGTTTATCCTTCAAACCGTAGTCGTTGAAGGTTTCCAACCGCCGCAGGGTGACCCGCAGCCGCAGATAGGCGGTGTCGGAGCGAAACAGTTCCTCGGGCCGGTGCGAGATCGCCCGCAGCACCTGAGCCACGCGCGGTGCATTGGTCCGCGACCAGAGCAGATCGCGGCGCTGTTCGATCACCGCAGCCGCCAGGGGATCAAAGAACCGGCGCGCGGGGAGATCGGTCAAATATGGCTCGGACGTGCTTTCCTGATCCGAGGCGTCGCGCGCCATTAACGTGATACGAACCGGCAGATGCGCCCATGGGTGCTGCGAGAAATCCTCGATCAAATCTTCGGTGAAATCCGCGCGATCTCCGGTGATCGGCATCGGCAATTCAACCTCGATCACCTCGCGTGGTTCCGGGTCCGCCGTCAGACCATAGCGACGATCAACCGAGGCCATGTCCAATTCGATCACCGCCGAGCCAGAGACGACCCCGTAGTCATCCGAGGCCGCAAAGGGCAGCTTCATCTGACCACCTGCCTCGGCCTCGGCCTTGTCGGCAACCGCAATGCTGGGCGGGGTGTCGGGGATGACATCCACCATCCAATCCCGCCCGGCAGGGCCGTCAATACGCATCTGGCCTGAGCGGGAGACGGTGAAATCCTGCTCTGTTTCGGTCGCGGCCTCGGCACCTAGGGGAGAGCTCGTTTCGGTCAGGCTATGCGCACCGACCTCGCCATAAAAACGCAGAGTAACGCGACTGCCTTGCGGGATCGACAGCGTGGGGCCGGTCTGATCGGCCAGATAGAGCGTCGGTAGCCCGGTATAGCGTGGTGGTTCGACCCAGCCTTCCCATGTAGGCCCTTGCCCTGCTACCGCCGTGCCGGGGGCCATCTCGGCCACCGAGCCAATCCGCCAGAACGAACCGAACAGGGCCGCGACCACCAGCGCCAGCAAAGCTGCGTAGCGCAGGGCATAAGGATCGCGCGACGCCAGTCGGAGGTCGGGTTTGGCAACGCGCGCTTGCGCCGCGCGGTCCGCCATCCGCGCCTTGTGCGCCTGCCAGAGGGCAACCGAATCCGTATCCCCCGCACCAATCGCCTGATCATCCATCAATGCCTGAATCGGACGCCCGGGCAGGGTCTCATCCAATCGGGCCAGCGCTTCGGCTCGTGATGGCAGGTGGAATTGCCGAATCCCCCAGATCGCGCTGACCAGCAGCGCAATGGCTACGACGACAGCTGCGCCCCACACGATCTCAACCCGCACAAGATCATGCAGACCCAGCATCAACGCGGCCAAAACAGCCATCAAAACCGAGAAAAACGGCCAAAACGCGCGCAAAACCTGCTCGGCCAGCAATCCGGCATGTGTCATCCACACGGACAGACGGGGAATGGGCAGGTTTTGTTTGTCGCTCAAAGCGGGCCTCCAGAGTTGGCCCGCGCGCCTACCGCGTCAAAGCCACTCAGGTATGGTATCGCGGTTTATGATTTCGTCAAAGCTTGGGCGTTCACGAATTACGGCAAATTGATCCCCATTCACCAAAACCTCGGGGATCAGGGGGCGCGTGTTGTATTCGCTGGCCATCACCGCGCCATAGGCCCCGGCGCTGCGGAAGGCGATTAGATCACCCGGCGCAAGCGGCGGCATGTTGCGCTGTTTGGCAAAAGTATCACCGGATTCGCAGACGGGCCCCACGATGTCATAGGGCTGTTGTTCGACCCCCGCTGCGGGTTCCTGTACCGCAACGATATCGTGATGCGCCTCATACATGGCCGGGCGGATCAGATCGTTCATCGCGCCGTCAAGGATGAGGAAATCACGCCCTTCGCCGGATTTCACATAGATCACCTTGCTGACCATCAAACCAGCGTTACCCGCAATCAGGCGACCGGGTTCGATTTCGATCTCGCAGCCCAGATGGCCCAAAGTCTTCTTGATCAGCGCACCATATTCCAACGGCAAAGGCGGCGCATCGTTTGAGCGGGTGTAGGGAATGCCAAGCCCACCACCCAGATCGAGGCGGCGGATATTGTGACCCTCTGCGCGCAACTGCTCGGTCAGTTCGGCGACCTTGGTATAGGCCAGCTCAAACGGCTCCAGCTCGGTCAGTTGCGAGCCGATATGGACGTCGATGCCGATGACCTCCAGCCCCGGCAGAGATGCCGCGTGGGCATAGACCTCGGACGCGCGCGAGATCGGGATGCCAAACTTGTTCTCGGACTTGCCGGTTGCGATTTTGGCATGAGTCTTGGCGTCCACATCCGGGTTCACCCGAACGGTGATCGGCGCAACCACACCCAGCTCCGTCGCTACCGCGTTGATCACTTCCATCTCGGGCTCGGATTCGACGTTGAACTGGCGGAGACCACCGGTCAGCGCTGTGTGAATCTCATCCGCCGTCTTGCCAACGCCCGAAAAGACGATTTTGTCGCCCGGCACACCGGCGGCCTTAGCGCGCAGGTATTCCCCGCCCGAGACCACGTCCATTCCAGCACCCGCCTGCGCCAGCGTTTTCAGGATCGCCTGATTGCTGGCCGCTTTCATCGCATAACAGACAAGGTGATCGGTGCCCTCAAGCGCGTCATCGAACAGCTTGAAATGCCGCAACAGGGTCGCAGTCGAATAGACATAGAACGGGGTTCCGACCGCGGCTGCGATTTCGGAGATCGGGACATCCTCGGCGAAAAGCGCGCCGTCGCGGTAGAGAAAGTGATCCATAAAAGCGCGATTAGACCAAAACCGCCCTATGGATCAATGGATTCGCGCTAAAACGATACGCCGCAGGGCGATCAGAAATCGTTCGACACCCCGACACGCGCATAGCCGGACACTGAGACTCCGGTTGAGCTGGGCTCTTTTTGCGGCGCCGGCCGTTGGCTGGAGGTTGGCTCGCAGGCCGCAAGTGCGACGAGCGCCAGAAAAAATCCGAAAATTCGCATGAGGTTAGTCTCTGAGTGCTGGAATTAAGGACCGCGCTTTGGCGTGCCAGACCCTACTTGGGTGTTTTACCCAGAATTACAACGGGATCAGCGACTAAACGCCCAGATAGAGGCCGAAGCCTCCGCGGCGGAAGCCGATGCCTCCGCCCACATGCGTTCCGCTTGAGCCGACGCCAACACCCACGCTTGCCGTTGGCTGAACCGGCTCACCATCCGCGCCACATCCGGCCAGCGCAAACCCAGCCGCCACAATCACCGCTATGCGTAGAACTGTCATCACACCAGCGCCTTCCATCGCTCAACCTGCGCCCGCACCTGATCGGGGGCGGTGCCACCATAGGACTGACGTGAGTTTACAGAGTTTTCGACAGTAAGAACAGAATAGACGTCATCGGTGATATCCGCATGGACCGACTGCATGTTTTCCAAGGTCAGATCAGGCAGGTCACAGCCCTTGTTTTCAGCCATCGCCACCAGCGAACCAGTGACATGGTGGGCATCGCGGAACGGCAGGCCCAGAACCCGCACCAGCCAATCGGCCAGATCGGTCGCGGTCGAGAAACCTGACCCCGCAGCGGCAGCAAGGCTGTCGCGGTTGGCGGTCATGTCCTTAACCATGCCTTCCATCGCGGCCAGAGCCAGCATCCAGTTGTCGGCGGCGTCAAAGACCTGCTCTTTGTCTTCCTGCATGTCCTTGGAATAGGCCAGCGGCAGGCCTTTCATCACCATCATCAGCGCGGTGTTTGCGCCGTAGATGCGGCCGACTTTTGCGCGGATCAGCTCCGCTGCGTCGGGGTTTTTCTTCTGCGGCATGATCGAAGACCCGGTCGAGAAGCGATCCGACAGCGTCACAAACCGGAACTGAGCCGAGGACCAGATCACCAGCTCTTCGGCAAAGCGCGACAGGTGGACGGCGCAGATCGAGGCAGTGGACAGGAACTCCAACGCGAAGTCGCGGTCGCTGACGGCATCCAGCGAGTTCGCGGCGGGGCGGTCAAAGCCCAGCGCTTCGGCGGTCATGTGCCGGTCGATGGGGAAGGATGTCCCGGCCAGCGCGGCGGCACCAAGGGGGGATTCGTTCATCCGGGCGCGCGCATCGCGGACACGGCTGAGATCGCGGCCAAACATCTCGACATAAGCCATCATGTGGTGGCCCCATGTCACCGGCTGTGCGGTTTGCAGGTGGGTAAAGCCCGGCATGACCCAATCCGCCCCCGCCTCGGCCTGCGCCAAAAGCGCGCGGATGAGGGCCAGTAGGCCGGTTTCTGCCGCGTCCAACTGGTCACGTACCCAAAGTTTGAAATCGGTTGCCACCTGATCGTTGCGCGACCGGCCCGTGTGCAGACGGCCTGCGGGCTCTCCGATCACCTCCTTCAGGCGCGCTTCGACGTTCATGTGGATGTCTTCCAGCGCGGTCGAGAACTGAAATTCTCCGTTCTGGATTTCTGACAAGACTGTGAGCAGCCCTTCCCGAATGGCCTGCGCGTCACTATCACTAATAACGCCTGTCGCCGCCAGCATAGCGGCATGGGCGCGCGAGCCTGCGATGTCCTGGGCTGCCATCCGCTGATCGAACCCGATCGAGGCATTGATTGCCTCCATGATCGCGTCTGGACCGGCGGCAAAGCGGCCGCCCCACATCTGGTTCGAGGATTGATCGGTCATGTAAGAAAACCCGGAGTTGATATGCGCCTATTTCGTCTGATCCCCCTTTATATGGCCCTTGCGCTGGGTGCAAATGCCGCTTTGGCCACCGATGCCGAAACGCTGGGCCCCTTGCGTGAAGACAGCCTGAAACGACTGATCCTGCATAAAGAACCCAAGCCGGTGACGCCGGTTGACTTCCAACTGGAAGATGATGGCGGCACGGCCTCACTTGCGGACTACAAAGGCAAATACGTCCTGCTGAACTTCTGGGCCACCTGGTGCGCGCCCTGCCGCAAGGAAATGCCCCAGATCGCCGAGCTACAGGACGAGTTCGGGGGAGACAAGTTCGAGGTTCTGACTCTGGCGACCGGGCGCAACTCGCCTGCCGGGATCAAGAAATTCTTCGAAGAAAATGGCATCGACAACCTGCCCCGCCATCAGGATCCCTCGCAAGCTGTGGCGCGTGAGATGGGTGTCATCGGTCTGCCAATCACGGTCATCATCGACCCGGAGGGCCATGAAATCGCCCGCCTGATCGGCGATGCCGAATGGAACTCGGACAGCGCGAAGGCGATCATTTCGACTCTGGTCGAGGCCAACAGCTAAGCTGACGCAACGCCACCTTTGACAGCCCATCCTCTGATCCGCACTCTGTGCGCAGGAGGATGGAATGCCACTGGAAATTCTGTTGGTGCTTGTGGTCGGCGGGATCGCCGGGGTCACTCTGTTGCTGCATCTGACCGGCAGATCGCAACGGTACGTTCTGTCTCCTGAAACCGCGCGCGATCAATGGGTCCGGCATTTCCCGGAAGACACCGTCATTGACGTCACGGTTGCCCATGATCGCCATGCAGCGCTGGTACGGACGGAAAAAGGGCCGGGTCTCATCTGGTCCTTTGGCGCGGATACTGTGGCGCAGCATCTGCTGGACTATGATTTGCTGGATCGCACCGACGGGTTCGAGATTCTGTTCCACGATTTCGGCACCCCCAAAGCCATCATCCATCTGGATGAGTTTGAGCGCCCCCACTGGCGCAACCTGATGGAGCCCGCATGACCGACCAGATCACCTTTCCCGATGCCGTCCAATGGGCCGTCCCGTTCTTCATCGCCGCCATTTTGGCCGAGTTCGTCTGGATCGCTGTCAAAGGCCGCGGCGGGAGGTATGAGACGCGCGATGCCGTGACCTCTCTGATCATGGGGGCAGGCAATATTGCGTCGGGGCTCCTTCTGGGGTTCATCGCCTATGGGTTCTTCATGTGGCTGTGGCGGATCACGCCGCTCGATCTGGGCACGTCGATCCCGATCATCATCCTGTGCTTTGTGCTGGATGACCTGCGGTATTACTGGGTGCATCGGTTCGGCCACCGTATCCGCTGGGTCTGGGCCAGCCATGTAAACCACCACAGCTCGCAGCACTACAACCTAACCACGGCGCTGCGGCAGACATGGACCTATACGTTTACCTTCATGATGGTGGTACGCGCACCGCTGATCCTGCTGGGCTTTCACCCGGCGATGGTGCTGTTCGTGGGCGGCATCAACCTGATCTACCAGTTCTGGATTCACACAGAAGCCATCGGCAAAATGCCCCGCTGGTTCGAAGCGGTCATGAACACCCCCAGCCATCACCGGGCGCATCACGGACGCAACGCGCGCTATCTGGATTGCAACTATGCTGGCGTTTTCATCATCTGGGACAAGATGTTCGGCACTTTTGTCCCCGAACAAGAGAACGACCGGGTCGACTACGGGCTGGTTCACAACATCGCCACCTTCAACCCGCTGCGCGTCGCCTTTCACGAATGGGTCTGCATCTGGCGCGATGCGACCCAACCGGGGCTGACGCTGAAGCAACGCCTCGCCTATTGTTTTGCCCCGCCCGGCTATAGCCACGATGGAAGCCGGGATAGCTCAGAGCAGATCAAGGCAAAGCATCTGGCCCGCCATCCTGAAGATCTCGGAACGCCCGGATTCGAGCAAACCCGCGAAAACCTGCCTAATTCCGCAGCAAAACAGGCCTGATCCCGGCGTTACACCACGTCGCTTTGGTTGAAATCCGGCCTGAACGGTCCATATGGAGTGTCACGCGTGACGTAACCAGTGACCGGAGGCCGGAATGACCCGAGTGACAACCGTATCAACCACAGTCGGACTGCTAGGTGTGCTTCTGGCCATGTTCGCCGCCATCGCAACGGCAGCGTCAGCGCTTGTCCTGATCGGGTTCTCCATGATGATCCTTGGCGTGATGGGCGCGGTGTTCGGAGCAGCGGCCTCGCTCAGCCATGCGTGGCAATCTGCGCGCTAATCATCACCTGCATTAACCCCAGATTCATCTGTTTCCTGCGACACTGCAACCGAAGAGCCATTCGGGATCAGCGCGCATGCGGGACAAGACAGTTGCAGAGTCAGGGGCAGGGCCCGACAGCCCTTTGACCTCGGCAGTTTCCGGTCGGGATCAATCTGTATTGCAGATGGCCTCGGATGCGGTTCGGCACAAACAATGCAAACTGGCCTTTCAGCCGGTGATGCAGGCACAGGCTCCTCATAACGTTGCCTTCTACGAAGGGTTGATCCGCGTGTTGGATGAAACCGGGCGGGTCATCCCTGCGCGGGATTTCATGCCTCAGGTAGAAAACACGCCAATCGGGCGCGAGTTGGATTGCATCGCGCTTGAGATGGGGTTGCAAACACTGGTCAGGAACCCTCAGATCCGGCTGTCGATCAACATGTCGGCGCGTTCGATCGGGTATTCGCACTGGTCACGTATTCTGGACCGCTTTCTCAAACGGGACAGCAATCTAGGCGAACGACTGATTTTGGAGATCTCCGAGAAATCGGCGATGCAGGTGCCCGAACTGGTGATCGACCTGATGGACAGGTTGCAGGAGCGTGGTATTGCCTTTGCTCTGGATGACTTTGGCGCAAGCAATTTCTGCTTTCGACATTTCCGGGAATTCTTGTTTGATGCCGCCAAGATCGACGGTCAGTTCATTCGCGGTATCAGTACCGACCCCGACAACCAAGCCCTCGTCCGCGCATTGATAGCAGTCGCGCGAGAGTTCGAAATTCTGGTCACAGCCGAATCAGTCGAGAATCCGCAAGACGCAGCTTTTCTGAGCGCAAGCGGTGTCGACTGCATGCAGGGTTTCCTATTTGGCGCGCCGTCGCTGTTGCCGCTGTGGAACGCAGAAAGAAATTCCAAAACAGGGACTTAGTTGGGCAATCGGCACGCGAACACTTGCCTGATTGCCGCCTGAGGCAAGCTGTCCGTTGCTGCAAGTGCAGCATTGCGCTATTGCAGAAGTCACTAGAGGGGGGAGAAATTGGCGCTCTGGTACGGGCAGAGGGAGCCCTCTGCGGTCCGTGTCGTCACATTTCCCGCTGGACCACGACGGTAAAGGACAAATTATATGACCAATGTAGTAATCGCATCCGCCGCACGCACAGGTGTGGGCAGCTTTGGCGGCTCGTTTGCCAATACCCCCGCACATGATCTGGGCGCTGCCGTCCTCGAAGCCGTCGTCGAACGCGCCGGCGTCGACAAAGGCGAAGTCAGCGAAACCATCATGGGTCAGGTCCTGACCGCCGCTCAGGGCCAAAACCCCGCACGCCAGGCGCATATCAACGCCGGTCTACCGCAGGAAAGCGCGGCCTGGGGCATTAACCAAGTTTGTGGCTCGGGCCTGCGAGCTGTTGCATTGGGTGCTCAGCACATCCAACTGGGCGATGCGGATATCGTCGCCGCTGGCGGGCAAGAAAACATGACACTGTCTCCCCACGCTGCCGCCCTGCGCGCGGGTCACAAGATGGGTGATATGAAATACATCGACACCATGATCCGCGACGGTCTGTGGGATGCGTTCAACGGCTACCATATGGGTCAAACCGCCGAGAACGTCGCCGAGAAATGGCAGATCAGCCGCGACATGCAGGACGAATTCGCCGTTGCCTCGCAAAACAAAGCTGAGGCTGCGCAAAACGCAGGCAAATTTGCCGACGAGATCGTTCCGTTCACCATCAAAACCCGCAAGGGCGACATCGTGATGGACAAGGACGAATACATCCGTCACGGCGCAACAATGGAAGCAATGGCCAAACTGCGCCCGGCCTTCACCAAAGACGGCTCGGTCACCGCAGCAAACGCTTCGGGCCTGAATGACGGCGCGGCGGCGACCCTGCTGATGTCGGCTGAGAACGCCGAAAAGCGCGGGATTGAGCCTCTGGCCCGTATCGCATCCTACGCGACTGCCGGTCTTGACCCGTCGATCATGGGCGTTGGCCCGATCTACGCTTCGCGCAAAGCGTTGGAGAAAGCAGGTTGGTCGGTTGACGATCTGGATCTGGTCGAAGCCAACGAAGCCTTCGCCGCGCAGGCCTGCGCCGTGAACAAAGACATGGGTTGGGACCCATCGATCGTAAACGTGAACGGGGGCGCAATTGCCATCGGCCACCCGATCGGAGCATCCGGCTGCCGGGTTCTGAACACGCTGCTATTCGAAATGAAGCGCCGTGATGCCAAGAAGGGGCTGGCCACCCTCTGCATCGGTGGCGGCATGGGTGTCGCCCTCTGCGTGGAGCGCGACTAAGTGCGTTGACATCTAAATAAAAAAGGGCGTCCACTGGACGCCCTTTTTTGTTACAATCAAGCTTTACACAACCGCTGCGACAATATCGCCAGACAGAAAGACAAGATCGAACACGAAACGATATTGCGCAACATTCTCTCTCAGAGTAACAGAATTACCAAGACGACCAAAATTGGAGGAGTCATCCATGGCACGTACAGCACTCGTAACCGGCGGTTCTCGCGGCATCGGCGCAGCAATTTCCAAGGCGCTCAAGGCCGAAGGATACAATGTTGCCGCCACCTATGCGGGGAATGACGAAGCCGCTGCAAAATTCACCGAGGAAACCGGCATCGCCACCTACAAGTGGAACGTGGCCGACTATGACGAATCCAAGGCGGGCATCGAAAAGGTCGAGGCCGAAGTCGGCCCCATCGACATCGTCGTCGCTAATGCGGGCATCACGCGCGACGCACCTTTTCACAAGATGACGCCTGAACAGTGGCATCAGGTCATCGACACCAACCTGACCGGCGTTTTCAACACCGTACACCCCGTCTGGCCCGGCATGCGTGAACGCAAGTTTGGCCGCGTTGTCGTCATCAGCTCGATCAACGGTCAGAAAGGCCAGTTCGCTCAGGTGAACTATGCAGCGACCAAAGCGGGTGATCTGGGTATCGTGAAGTCGCTCGCGCAGGAAGGCGCGCGTGCGGGCATCACTGCCAACGCGATCTGCCCTGGCTATATCGCAACCGAAATGGTTATGGCCGTGCCTGAGAAGGTCCGCGAGTCAATCATCGGCCAGATTCCGGCCGGCCGGTTAGGTGAGCCAGAAGAAATCGCGCGCTGCGTCGCATTCCTTGCGTCGGACGATTCGCAGTTCATCAATGGGTCGACCATCTCGGCCAACGGCGCTCAGTTCTTCGTCTGATTTCAGAGCATTGAACGAAAACGGGCCGGTCCTTTTGGACCGGCCCTTCTTTATCCCGTAAGTCCGCGCGCGCTGCGGTCAGCGGGAACCAAACACCCATCCCAGAACTTTGTGAACAAGCTTGCTGCGCTCTTCATGGGCACGACGAATTGCAATCTGGACAGACGGGTTTGTTGACATCTCGATCATGGCGGATCCCCTTTGCTAAAGCTGAACTTGACTTGCCCTAAACATGACCCTTGATTGAAAAAGGCACAAACGAGAGTTTTCAAGCATTCAGATAAGTATTACTTAAGTGACATGAGTGATCGCCTCCCCCCTCTCACCGCTTTGCGCGCCTTTGACGCTGCCGCGCGACACATGTCGTTCGCCAAGGCCGCAGACGAGTTGAACGTCACGCCCGCGGCGCTGTCCTTTCAGATCAAATCGCTTGAAGACCATTTGGGCCATCCGCTGTTTCGCCGCCTGAATCGCGCGGTTGAACTGACCGAGGCGGGCAAAGCCCTCGCCCCAGGAGCTGCCGAGGGGTTTGCGTCACTCAAGGCTGCTTGGGCCGCTACGCGAAGGCTTCAGGACAACAACACCCTCACCGTGACGGCCGGACCTGCGCTGACGGCCAAATGGCTGGCTCCACGCCTTTATGATTTTGCCCGCGCCCATCCCGAAATCGACCTGAGGTTCTCAGCCACCCTGCGCAATATGGACCTTGAGAGGGACGACGTGGATGTCGCGATCCGGTTTGGCTATGGCGGGGATGATGGGCTCTATTGCCTGCCGGTTCGTAAAGAGTGGCTAACCCCTGTCATGACACCCGAATTGGCCGCCGAGTTCACAACTCCCGAAAGCCTGCGCGACGCGCCTCTGATTCATGACGATTCGATTGCGTTTTTGAAACCTCCGGCGGATTGGCCGACGTGGTTCCGCGCTGTTGGCGTGGAGTTCACGCCGACCCACGGGGCGCATTTTTCCAACGCAGACCACGCGATTGACGCGGCCGTCGCTGGAGTGGGCGTGGCCTTGGGGCGACGAGCGATGATCATCAAGGACATGATGGAGGGGAGGCTGGTCGCGCCGTTCAAAACCGCCATTGAGACCAAAGGCCGCTTTCGATTTCTCTGCCTGCCCGGAGCGGAAAACCGGCCTCAGGTCGCAGCATTTCGCGATTGGTTTGTTGCGGAGATTGAAAAAACCGCTCATATCTCGGACGAATTCACCATTGTTCCTGTAGAAGACGTCTCATCCATATGACCAGACAACGCGCCACCGGTATTGGCTTCATTGCGGTTTTGCTTTGGGCGCTATTGGCCCTGTTCACAGTCGGGTCAGCCCCAACACCGCCGCTGCTGCTGAATGCAATCTGCTTCAGTATCGGCGGTACTTTGGGGCTTGTCTGGACGTGGCGATCGGGTGGATTGTCCCAGCTGCGACGCATCAGCTGGAAAGTCTACGCCTTTGGAACGGTGGGACTGTTCGGCTACCACGCGCTATACTTCTCGGCCCTGCGGATGGCCCCGGCGGCCGAGGCGGGGCTGATCGCCTATCTCTGGCCGCTGCTTATCGTCCTGTTCTCGGGCCTGTTACCCGGAGAGAATCTGCGGGCTGGCCACCTGATCGGAGCGTGCTTGGGCTTTGCCGGAGCAACACTGATCATCACCGGAGGCGGCAGCGCCGGGTTTCAAGCCGACCACCTACCGGGATACGCGCTGGCGTTCCTATGCGCACTGACATGGTCAGGCTACTCCGTTTTGTCGCGGAAACTGGGTGAAACGCCCACAAGCTCGGTCGCGGTGTTCTGCGTGTTCACGGCGATCGCCTCATGGGGCCTGCATTTCGCGCTTGAGGCACCGGTCTGGCCGGACACCACGCTCAGTTGGTTATCGACACTGGCTCTTGGTCTGGGGCCGGTCGGTCTGGCGTTCTATGTCTGGGATATCGGGGTCAAGCAGGGCGACATTCAGATGCTGGGTACGAGCTCATATGCTGCACCTTTGCTGTCTACCGTGGTTCTGGTTTTTGCCGGGATCGCCATGCCGACATGGACATTGGCGATCGCGGCGGTCTTGATCACCGGCGGGGCCGTGGTTGCGGCACGCGCCAGTCTTAAAGGTTAGGTCGATAAGCGCTCGATCTCTTCCTTCAGCCTTAGCTTCTGTTTCTTTAGCTGGGCGATATGAAGATCATCAATGCCTGGCGCGCGTTGAGCTTGTTCCACTTCGAGACCGAGAGATTCGTGCTTCTTCTTCAGTTCCGTCAGATGTGCGCTCACGCTCATGGCGATCCTCCTTGTTTACGTGTCTAGATGTCACGTAAGAAGTTGAGCATATCGTTTCCACCCTGTCACGCCGCAGACGCGAAGAAAACGTGATAAATCCGACAAATTCGGCTGGTCATTGCCGATTGACGTGAAACGGCCCCAACGCCGCGCCTTGTCGCAGCACATCCGAGAGTTCCGGCGTATAGCTGTCACCGTCGCGCTCATGCCGTTGACCCGCATGCAGGATGATAGGCGCATGCAGCCGGAACGCCGCCCGCCCGCCTTTTCGGGCCCGTAGAATCACAAGCTCGGCCTCTCGCCCTACGCGGGCCGCAAGCGGCAGCACTTCGACCGAGCCCAGATGCCCACTACAGGCCAAAAGCATATCGTGCAGGCGATCCGCCTTTTGGATCATGTGCAGATAGCCGCGCGGGGCCAGCCGTTTGGCCGCGACATCAATCCAATCGGCAATAGGCGTCTGCTCCCCCAAAGCCACACTGCGCCCCCTGTCCGTAGCTGCGCTATGGGCCCCGGCGCGATAGTAGGGCGGGTTGGCGATCACGTGGTCGAACTGGCGCTGCTTAAGATCGGAGGGCAGTTCGGTCAGATCAGTGGAAAGGACTTCCAACACCAAATTGTTATCTGCGGCATTGCGGCGAGCCAGATCTGCGTAGGCCGGTTGCAATTCGACGCCGCACAGTTCCAATCCGGGGATTCGTGTCGCTAAGCACAGTATTGCCGCCCCTGCCCCGCAGCCAAGCTCCAGCACCGACTGACTAGAGGTTGCGGGCACGCTGGCCGCTAGCAAAACAGGGTCGACCCCAGCGCGATAGCCCGACACGGGTTGCCACAGGCGCAAACGCCCACCGAGGAAATCATTCCGGCTTAGCTCATCCTCCGTGAATCCGCTCATCGCCCCAGCGGAATCTCGTTGTCGCGCATCACACGCTCCGCTCGGGTCAGGTCATCGGCCCGAACCATCAGACGACGGGGGAAAATTCCGATACCGCCTTCGAGGATGCTCATATTTACGTCCATCTGAAAGCAGTCTATATCCTCGCCCTCAAGAAGAGCGGATGCAAAGGCCAGGATTGTCGGATCGGTGCTGCGCAATAGTTCTTTCATGGGGATGGATGTAAGGGCAAGGCAAGGCGAAAGTCGAGCCTTGTATCAGGAGTGTGATGGGCATCAGCACAATCTCGAGGCCGCACGAACGGCTGGCCGAAATGTTGACCGGCGAAATGGAGGCGGTGAATACGCTGATCCGGACCCGGATGGCGTCCGAACACGCGCCCCGTATCCCCGAGGTGACCGCGCATCTGGTCGAAGCAGGTGGCAAGCGCCTGCGCCCGATGCTGACATTGGCTGCGGCACGGCTGTTTGGCTATACGGGCGAACATCACGTGCGTCTGGCCGCGACGGTTGAGTTCATTCACACCGCGACCCTGTTGCATGACGATGTGGTCGACGAAAGCGCCCAACGACGCGGGCGGCCTACGGCGAACCTGTTGTGGGACAACAAATCCAGCGTGTTGGTGGGCGACTATCTGTTTTCTCGCAGCTTCCAGTTGATGGTTGAAACCGGGTCACTGCGCGTTTTGGACATCCTCGCCAATGCCTCGGCAACGATTGCCGAAGGCGAGGTACTGCAGATGACCGCCGCCACCGATTTGAACACGGATGAGAGCATCTACCTGCAGGTCGTGCGCGGCAAGACCGCGGCCCTGTTTTCCGCTGCGACCGAGGTTGGCGGCGTGATTGCGGAAGCCTCGGACGCGCAGGTCAAAGCTCTGTTCGACTATGGAGATGCCTTGGGCATTGCCTTCCAAATCGCCGACGATCTGCTGGACTATCAGGGTGACAGCAAGGCAACTGGCAAGAATGTGGGCGATGATTTCCGCGAACGCAAACTGACCCTGCCGGTGATCAAGGCCGTCGCGCAGGCCACCGCGGATGAGCGCATCTTCTGGGAGCGTACGATCGAGAAAGGCCGCCAGCAGAACGGCGATCTGGAACATGCGCTTGGGCTGATGAACAAATACCAGACGCTCGAGGCGACCCGTCAGGACGCGCTGGGTTGGGCGAACAAGGCCAAAGCCTCGCTCGAGGTTCTGCCTGATCACGAAATCCGCACTCTGCTGCGCGATCTGGCTGACTACGTGGTCTCGCGCCTCAACTGAGGCTGGTTGCGCGGCACCACCAATCGGGCTGGGCCGCGCCGATCTCATAGGCTGCGAAATGCGCGGCCTTCATCGACGGATAAAGCGCAAAACAGGTCGAGCCTGACCCGGACATTCGGGCCAGCAACACATCCCTTGTGTCCGCCAACTCCTCCAAAACGCGCCCGATTTGCGGGGCCTGGCTTATGGCGGGCTGTTCAAGGTCGTTTCTCTGGTTCGAGAGCCACGCGGCGCAGTCTTCCACGCCCGCGAATGAGGGGATTTGATCTGGCAATCCCGGATTGTCCCGCGACGCCATTGCGCCGAAGACCGATCCGGTCGGAACCTCGACACCCGGATTGACCAACAGGGCTGGCAATGACGGCAAAGCGATCCGATCCACCTGTTCGCCAATCCCACGCATCCGCGCAGCCTCGGCCGCCAAGCAGACCGATACATCGGCCCCTAACGCGGTCGGAAGATGCGGCGGGATATCAAATCCTTGCGCCGCCGCGTGGCGCAGCATGGCCGCCGCGTCCGAGGACCCTCCGCCAATGCCGCCGCCATGGGGCAGCACCTTGTTCAACGTGATATGGCCTGTCCAACCAGTGCCCTCGGCGGCTTTCCAGACCAGATTTCGGCTGTCTGTGGGAACCCCGTCGGCATGCTCTCCGCTCACCGAGATCGAAATACCTACGCCCGGGTCAAACGTCAGCTGATCGCCAATGTCGGCAAAAGCCACTAGTGAATCCAACAGATGATAGCCATCGGCGCGCTGGCCGGTGACATGCAGGGTTAGATTGACCTTGGCGGGCGCAAAGGCGCTAGTTGCCATTGGCAACCTTCAACGGATCCGCGCCCTCTTCGGACAGAACCGAATCCAGACCGACCTCGAGCTTGCGTCGGATGCGTTCGGGATCAGCCTCACCATCGGTGTCTTCGGGATCAACAAAGGACAGCGCCCGTTTCCACTGGAACTCAGCCTCGCGGGCGCGTCCGACGGCCCAGTAGACATCGCCCAAATGGTCGTTGACCACCGGATCCACCGGCATCAGCTCAACCGCGCGCTCCATATGCTCGACCGCTTCGTCATAGCGACCAAGGCGGAACAGGACCCAGCCCAGGCTGTCGACGATATAACCACTGTCGGGGCGAGCCGCGACGGCGCGTTCGATCATGTCCAGCGCCTCATCGAGTTTTTCGCGACGTTCGACAAGCGAATAGCCCAGATAGTTCAGAACCTGCGGCTGATCCGGGTTCAGCTCAAGCGCGCGACGGAAATCGGCTTCGGCCTGATCCCATTGCTTGAGACGCTCATGAGAAATCCCGCGCGCGTAGTGCAGGAACCAATTCGCGGCCGAGACACCCTCCGCCAGATCAATTGCGGTGTTGTAGGAATCAACCGCGGCGGCATAGTTTTCCTCGCGGCGCTGAAGATCGGCCAAAGCGACATGGACACTGGGAAGATCAGGCTTTTCCGCAGCCAGCGATTGCAGAACCTCAACCGCCGCATCGGTTTTGCCGGATTGCCCCAGAACATCAGCCCGGCCCAGTTCGGCCACGTGGTGATCGGTGCTGTCCTTGGGAACCGCGCGATACGCTTCGACCGCAAGATCAAGCTGGTTGAGTTCCGACAGAAGCTCGGCGCTCATCAAAAGGGCGTCGACGTGATCGGGCCGCAGAAAGCTGGCCGTGCGAGCATAGAGCAGAACGTAGTCCGGCGCGGCCTCGTCATTCAACGCGGCACCGACGGAAAAGAAGATCTCAGCCATGCCGTCTTGCGCCGTCACTACATGGGTAAAGGGCAGCGTTTCGCCGTCTGACAATCGGCTTGTATAGTCTGCGATCGATGGATCGCTTCCGGCCTGAAACACGTCGGCTAGGAAGGTCAGAGCATCCTCATTCCGGTCAAGCTGCGACAGAACCTCGGTTCGGGCCAGCGCGGCGCGGCGGGTGAACCGGGCCACGACCCCGTCATCGGCTGCGAAAATCGCCTCGGCCCCTTCGAAATCACCGATCGACGCCAGGGCCATCGCTTTGTGATAGAGGGCAAACTCGCGTAGCCCTTCTTGCGTTGTGACCGTGTCGAACTGCTCCATCGCCTTGGTCATCTCACCCTGACCAAGATAGGCCCATGCGGTCATCAGCCCATCGACCAAAGGACCCACGCCCTGCGTTTCGGGATCACGAGACAGCAGGGTCTCCCAATCGCCCTCGGCGATCAGGTTGGCGGCGATGGCAATCCGGGCTGCCTGACTTGGCAGGCCAATCTCTTCAATCGTCTGGGCGATGGGCAATGCGCGCTCAACCTCGCCCAGCGCCAGCCGGGCAACGACCACGCTTTCCAACAGCAAGGCGTTCTGCGGATCAGACCGCAATGCCTGCGCGTAATACCTTTCGGCGGCGGCATAGTCGTTTTCGTAGATTGCCTGACGTCCGGCCAAATAGGCCCCGGACCCGGTATCCGAAAATGCCGGGATTGCGACCGAGGATGAAAGCAGCGCGGCCAGTGCCACGCGACGAACCAGGGAAACCACCAAAATCCTGCCTTGCTATCGTTGACTGCACGTTAAGCTAGGGCCTCGGTCGGCAAGAGGCAATGGCTCAAGGTTCACGACGCCGCCATTGCACCGGTTTTCGCCTAAGAACTGGCCGCCCTGTTGCACGGATCAAGCAGGAGCGCCGTCCAACACTCAATGGCAGCTCATCAATAGGGCTTTTGGTTGGCTCACCCTGGCGGAGGATTTGGGTACCTTTCGCGTTTCATAAGGCACATGTTCGGTTTGAGTGACTTCAACTCATTCAGAGTGAAGTATTTTTGCGATTGCGCAAAAGACCGACTGACGGAATGGTGCTTCCAAACACTGTTGGCAAACCAGACACGGTATGAACATACGATGAAGTCACATGCGAAAGTTGTTGTGGTCGGGGGCGGCTGCGTTGGCGCCTCGATCCTGTATGGTCTGACCGAACATGGCTGCACAGATGCGGTGATGTTGGAGCGGACGACGCTAACGTCAGGGTCCACTTGGCACGCCGCCGGTTTGCTTGTGACCTTTGTACGGTCGCGAAACGTGTCGAAGATGACCATGGAAACCATCCGCATTTATACCGAGGTTGAGGAAAAGATGGGCGCCTCGGTGGGCCTTCGCAAAGTGGGCCAGCTGCGCGTTGCCAATACCGAAAAGCGCTGGGATGAGTTCCGGTCCTATATCTCGATCGCCGAAGCCGCCGGGGTGCCCTGCAAGCTGCTGACACCGGAAGAGATTGCCGAGGTGCACCCTCTGCTGAACCAAAGCCCGGATATTCGTGGCGGCATCCTGCATACCGAAGACGGCTATGTGAATCCCGCCGACATCACCATGGCGCTGGCCAAGCTGGCGCGCGATGCCGGGGCCAAGGTCTATCAGAACACCGAAGCCACCGCTTACGAAAAGCTCGAGAACGGCCACTGGAAGGTAACCACCAATCAGGGTGAGATCACTTGTGAGCATCTGATCTTTGCCACCGGTAACTATGCGCGCGAAAACGCGCGCCGGGTGGGTCTGGACCTGCCCTGTATCCCGATCGTTCACCAATATTGGACAACCGAGACCGTGCCCTTGCTGAAAGAACGCAAGGCACAGGGCCTGCCGGAATTCCCGATCCTGCGGGACGAGGATTATGGTGCCTATCTGCGCGAAGACGTGGGCGGCATCCAGTTTGGCCCCTATGAATTCACCAAGGACCTCAAGCTGTTCGCCGAAGATCGCGTGCCACCGGATTTCGGCGCCGACCTTCTGCCCGAAGATTTCGACGCCGTGGAAACCCAGTGGGAACGCGCCGTCGAACGGGTTCCGACGCTGGGCGAGGTTGGCATCAAGGCCAACACCCGCGGCCCGTTCCAGATGACCCCGGACGAGCTGCCTCTGGCCGGTCCTGCACCCGGGCACGAGAACCTGTGGCTGGCCGAAGGGATGCCCGGCGGCATCCTGTGGGGCGGCACGGTCGGGAACCGTCTGGCAAAGTGGATCGTGGATGGCGATCCGGGCATGGACATGTCGGAACTCGACCCGCGCCGGTTCTCGGACTATGCCTCGAAACGGTGGACCATGGACAAGGTGCGCGAGACATGGGGCACCCATATGGATGCCCATGTCCCCGGTGAGGATTTCCCCGAAGCCCGCCCGATGAAAACTGCAGGCTCCTACGATCTGTTGACCGCGCAGGGTGCCGTCTGGACCAGCTTCAACGGATATGAATTCCCGCGCTGGTTCGCCAAATCACCCGAAGAGGCGATCCCCGAACACTCCTTCCGCCGCACCAATCATATGGGGTTGGTTCAGGAAGAAGTGCGCCGCACGCGCGAAGAGGCGGGCTTCATCGAGATGTCTCCGATGACCAAATTCACCGTGCGCGGGCCGGGTGCGGCCGGATGGCTGGACGGTCTGATGGCCAACAAACTGCCCAAGGTAGGGCGCATGACCCTGTCGCTAATGCTGAATGACAAGGGCGGGATGGATGCGGAATACACCATCGTGCGCTACGGCGAGGATGATTTCTACCTGATCTCGACCCCGAATTGGCAGGCCTATAACTGGGACCAGATGCAGCGTCTGCTGCCCAAAGACGGCTCAGTCGTGATGGAAGATATCTCGGAACAGCTGGGCGTGATCGCTCTGGCCGGTCCGAAATCGCGCGAGATCCTGTCGAAACTGACCGACAATGATATGTCGAACGAGGCCTTCCCGTGGCTTTCGGCGCAAATGGGTGAAGTCGGCTATGCCAAGGGCGTTCACCTGCTGCGCGTCTCCTACACCGGTGAGCTGGGATGGGAGCTGCACCATCCGGCGGGCTACAACCGTCATCTCGTGGATCTGTTGCTGAAGGCGGGCGTGAAACCGTTCGGTCTTGAGGCGCTGGAGTCCATGCGGCTCGAGAAATCCTACCGTGCCATCAACCGTGAGATCTGCAAGGACCTAACCCCGTATGAGGCCGATCTGGGCCGGTTCGTCGCAATAACCGAGAAGATCGGCGGGCAAGTAGTTGAACGAGACTTCATCGGCAAACCCGCTCTGCTGAAACAGCAGGACGCGCGCGGATACAACACTCTGGTCACGTTGAAACTGCCCTATTGCGATACCTCGGTGATGTTTGACGAGGGTGTCTATTCCGACGGCAAACTGATCGGGCGTGTCACCTCGGGCGGGTTCTCATATTATTGCAACCATGACATCGCAATGGCGCTGGTGCCGCAGAACATGACGGCACCGGGCACCAGAATGCAGGTGCTGGTCCATAACGAGATGCGCGAGGCCGAGGTCATCGACACCTGCGCCGTAGATCCCTCAAGCGCTCGCGCACGCGCCTGACAAGAACAACGGGGGGGCTTGCGACCCCTTTCACAAACACAAGGACAGGATTTAGCCAATGACCGATATCTCGACGAAAACGCTCTCACTCCAAGAGGTTAGAGAATTGGCGAAATCCGTCCTTGTGGCTGCGGGCATGGATGATCCGGGCAGCGACATGATTGCTGAGATCGTCGTCAAATCCGAACGCGACGGCCCACGCAGCCACGGTTTGCGCATGCTACCGGTCTACGCGCAGAGCTTTACCTCGGGCTATGCCAACCCCGCAGCCCACCCTACATTCGAGCGTATCGCACCGGGCGTTCTGCGTGGTGACGCAGACAATGGATACTACCAGATCGCTGCGGCCGCAGCACGGGACGAGCTGATTGCGATGGCCCGTGAAAACGGGATCGCCGCCTTCACCTGCGCCAACAGTCATCACCTTGGGGCGTTGCGCTTTGACACCGAACCGCTGGCCGAGGCGGGGTTGGTGGCTTTGGCTGTCGTCAACTCACTGTCGATGGTGGTGCCTCAGGGAGGCGCGCGCCCTGTCTTTGGCACCAACCCGATGTCGTTTGCCTGCCCGCGTGACGGAATGGAGCCCATCGTTTGGGATCAGGCGTCCTCGACGGTCGCGTTGATGGATATCCGCATGGCCGCCGCCGAAGGGCATGACCTGCCGCGCCCTGCAGGTCTGGCCCCGGATGGCCAGCCCAGCGCCGATCCCAACGCCATTCTGGAAACCCGCAGCCTGTTGCCCTTTGGCGAGCACAAAGGGGCCGCGATCGCCTTCCTGATCGAGGTCATGGGCGCGGCGCTGGCCGGGGGCACCCTCTCGGTCGACAATGCCGAGCGCGAGGCGCATGGCGCGCTGAACGTCAAGGGCGGCGCGACCCTGATCGCGATGGATCCGACGCGGTTCGGAAATGCCGCTTTCAACGACTATGTCACGCGCATCTGCGCCGAGATCGACGGCAACGGCACCGCCCGCATCCCCGGTGACGGGCGGCTGAAGAACCGCGCCGCATCTCAGGACGGTGGCGTCAGCGTCAGCACCGAGTTGCTGTCGCAGTTGCAAGACTTGCAGTAAGGGCTCGAACCAATGGCAAAGGTGGTTGTGGTCGGCGGCGGCGTCGTGGGTATCTCCTGCGCGCTGGCCTTGCATGCCGATGGGCACGCGGTTTCGGTTGTCGAACCCGGACCCGTGGGTGAAGGGGCCAGCTGGGCCTCATGCGGCTGTATCGCCATCGGTGAGATCGTACCGCTGTCGCAGCCGGGCATGCTGATGAAGGTGCCGGGCTGGCTGTTGGACCCCGAGGCGCCCTTGGCGCTGCGTCCGTCCTCGGCGCTGCGGGTCCTGCCCTGGTTCGCGCGCTTCACCGCGAATGCGCGCCGGGCGCGAATGCGGGCCATCGCGGCGGATCTGGCGCGGCTGACCTTTGCCGCCACCGATGATTTCAAGGCGCAACTGGCCGATATCGGTCGGCCCGAGTTGCTGGTCGAAAAGCCGGTGATCAAACTGTTCGACGATGACAGCGACCGCGCCACCATGGCCGCCGCCTTTGATCTGGCCCGAGAGCTGGGCTGCTCGATCGAAGACATCCCCGGCCCCGCAGCGCATGAGATTGATCCGGCCATCGCGCCCGATTTCAAACACGCCGCCCTGCTGCATGACTGGAGCTTCGTGACCGAGCCAAAGGGGCTGGTCGAAGCCCTGCACCAGGCCTTTGCCAGCCGTGGCGGTACTGTCGTCACCGGCAAGGCCGAAGTGTTCCAACGCAGCGGGCGCAATGTGCAGGGCGTGCGCCTTGCAGACGGTCAGGTTCTGACCGCGGACGAGTTCGTTCTTGCGGCGGGCACACACTCGCGCGGCTTGGCGCAGGATCTGGGCGTACCCATCCAGTTGGAAGGGGTGATTGGCTACTCCACCGCCTTGCCTGACAGCGGTGTCGACCTGGCCCACACCGTGTTCTACGCCAAGGGCGGGTTCGGGATCACACCGTATGAGGACGCTCTGGCCGTCGCCGGAACCATCGAATTCGCGGATGCCGACGCGAAACCCAACTGGAACCGCGCCGATATTCTGGTCAAACGCGCAAAACGCGTGTTGCCGGGGCTTGGAACGGACAAGGCCGAGCGCCGCATGGGGCGACGCCCTTTCACTCCGGACACCCGGCCTATCATCGGCCGCAGCGGCCGATTGGCGAATGTCACCTTCGACACCGGCCATGGGCAGTTGGGCCTGACGCTTGGGGCCACGACCGCGCGGCTGGTGAAGGATGAAATCGCGGGCCGTGCGCCCTCAATCGACATTCAGGCCTTCAGCCCGGACCGGTTCTAAGGTCAGGGCAGGCTCAGCTTTGCCATCCGCCCGCCATCGACCGTATAGACCTGCCCGGTGATAAAGCCGCTTTCCTCGGCGGCCAGAAACGCCGCCAAGGCAGCCACTTCTTCGGGCCTGCCGGTGCGGGCGACCGGGTGGATCTGGCCGATGTCCCGGCGAAACGCATCCGGGTCGGGCATTGAGTCAATGAAGTCGAGGTTCAACTCGGTGTCGATCCAGCCCGGAGCGATGGCGTTACAGCGGATACCTTCGGCCCCGTGATCCACCGCCACGGCGCGGGTCAGCCCGTGCAGCCCGGCTTTGGAGGCGCAATAGGCCGCGTGGCCCGGATTGCTGCCCAGCCCCTCGATCGAGCCGGTATTGACGATGCTGCCCTTTGTCTTGCGCAGATGGGGCAAAGCGGCCTGAATCATCAGGAAAGGCGCGGTCAGGTTGACGGTCAGGTTTTTCTGCCAGTCCTCCAACGTCATCTCTTCGACGCGGGCCTCCTGCATCATCCCGGCATTGTTGACCAGAACGTCCAGCTGCCCGGCGCGGGCGATGACCTCGGCCACCACCTGTGCAGGCGCGGCTGGATCGGTGAAATCGGCCGCGATCCCTTCAAAGTGATCATCCCCACCGCGCTGAGCGGTAAAGACGCGCGCGCCCTCCTCCGTCAGCCGTGCCGCGATGGCCTGCCCGATCCCCGAGCGGCCGCCGGTGACCAGCGCGACCTTGCCCTCAAACCGCCTCATGCGACCGGCTTCCCGCCATTGACCTCGACCAGCGTGCCGCACATGTAGCGCGCCGCATCCGAGGCGAGGAACAGGACCACATCGGCAATATCCTCAGGCTCGGCAATCCGGCCCAGAGGCACGGTTTTACCCAGTTCGGTCACGGCCTCGTCAGGATCAAACCCGCGCTTGGCAAAGCCCGAGCGCAGCATCGGCGTGTTGACCTCATTCGGGCACACCGCGTTGATGCGGATGCCCTGATGTGCGTGATCCATCCCCATACATTCGGTCAGCGAGGCAATCGCCGCTTTGGTCATGCAATAAAGCGCATGGTTCGGCCCCGGCGCCTTGCCGCCCCAGCAGGACGCGGTGTTGACGATGGCCCCTCCGCCGGTTTCAGCCATCAGCGGAATGGCAGCGCGGCAGATCCGAAACGGAGCCTCGACATTCACGCCCATGGACAAGCTCCAGTCGGCGTCCGAGGTCTCGGTCACCGGGCCACGGGTGATGACACCGGCATTGTTGATCACGATGTCGAGGCCACCCAAAGCTTGTTGCGCGGCAGAGGCCAATTGGTCGCAATAAGCCGGGTCGAGCAGATCGCCGGGTAGATGCGCCTCGGCCTCAATCCCGTCGGTCGAACGATCCGCAACCGCGACCCGAGCACCCTGCGCGCGCAGCTGGTTGACGATGGCCTGACCGATTCCTCCGGCCGCGCCGGTGACGAGGGCGTTTTTGTCTTGAAACATGTCTTAGTCTTCCCAGATTGCGACGGCCTGCCCAAGCAGGTCTCGGTTCGTTGTCACACCGAGGCCCGGCGCATCGGGCGGCAGAACGCCACCGTTTTCGATTGGGGCGTCGAACGCCCCGGTCTGGATCGTCACCATGTCGCGCGGATCCAGAACACAGCGCAGCAGCCGTTCGGGCACAGTCGCACCCATATGGAAGATCGACGCGGCGGACAGAGTTGATCCCACCGTGTCCTGCACACTGATCGTCAGCCCGGCGGCGCGGCAGATGTCGCGGTGACGTCGGGCATGGGTCAGCCCCCCGGCTTTTGAGATTTTCAGCCCGACGCCATCGGCCACATCCAGCGCCACCAGCTTGGCGATATCGCCATCCTCTTGCGCCAACTCGTCCAGAATGATCGGCACATCGCAACGCTGGCGCAGGGAAAGCGTCTCGCGCCATGTGGCACAGGGGGCCTCCAGCACGAATTCCAGCCCGTTCGGCAGGGCGCGGAGCATCCGCAGCGCGGTTTCCGGGATCAGGCCGCCATTGGCGTCAACGATGAAATATTCACCCGGCTGCCGATCCGCCAATGAGGCCGCGATACGTTCGGCATCCAGCGCCGGGCCGCCTTCGGAATCCACCGCACCGACCTTGACCGAATGGCCCATATAGCCCATCGCGCGGTGTTCCGCGACGCGGGCACGCATATCCTCGGGCGTACCCGCGTAGATCGAACTGATCGCGGGCAGACGATTGCCCGTCGCGCCGCCCAGCAGTTTAAAGACCGGCAGGCCAACCGATTTACCGAACAGGTCCCAACAGGCCAGATCAAGGGCCGATTTCGCGTGGTTATGGCCCAGCAGCGCCTCATCCATCGCGTCATTGATCCGATCCACATCGCGCGGGTCACGACCGATCAGATAGGGGGCGATTTCTTCAACCCCGGCGCGGGCACCTCGTGCATGGGCGGCGATGTAGTTCGGGCCGAAGGGCGTGGATTCACCCCAACCCTCAGTCCCGTCATCGGCGGTGATACAGACGATGACGCTGTCAAACCCGGTGTAAATGCGCCCGCCCGACAATTCATAAGAGCCACCCGCATAGGGCAGGTGCAGTTCAAAAAGCTCGATCTTACGGATTTTCATGAGGTCACCTGCGGCGGGATCAGCACCAGCTGCCCGGTATGTGTTTTGGTCAGAAACTCTTCCTGCGCCGTCGCGATCTCGCTTAGCGGATAAGTCTTGGCGACCAGAGGGCGGATTTCCCCGGCCTCGATGTATTTCACGAGGTTTTCGAACACGATGTCCTCCTGAAACGTACAGCCCAACAAGGTGAGGTCTTTCAGGTAGAGCGTCCGCACGTCGATTTCACAGATCGGTCCGGCAATGGCCCCGGCGGTCGCATACCGCCCGCCCCGGCGCAGCACGTCCAACAGGCTGGGCCATTGCGGGCCGGCCACCAGATCGACCACCACGCCGATCGAGCCCTCCCCCAGTTCCGCCACCAGATCGGCATTGCGGTCCAGCACGCGATCTGCGCCCAAAGCCCGAACGGCCTCGGCCTTTGTAGGCGAACACATTGCGATCACATGCGCGCCGCGCCGTTTCGCCAGTTGCACCGCAGCCGACCCAACACCGCCCGAGGCACCGGTGACCAGAACGGTCTCGGCCCCGACGCTGGCGCGGTGCAGCATGCCCTCGGCTGTGGAATAGGCGCAGGGGATTGCTGCCAGTTCCACATCCTCCCAGTCGCAACTCACGGCATGGGTTTCCCGCGAAGGTGCGACGCAGAACTGGGCAAAACCCCCATCGCATTCACTGCCGATGGTCCAGCATTCAAAAGGGCGGTAGTCCACATAGGTCCGAAGCATGTTGCGCACAATCACACGCTCGCCAATGCGCGCCGGGTCGACCTCATCGCCTACGGCAGCAACATAGCCACAGACATCAGCGCCCTGAATGCGGGGGAAGGTCAAGGGCGTGCCAGACCAGCTGGCATCGTCATCGTCCACAGTCTCAAAACCTGAGGCACCACCGGTATTGGTGTCCTCGGTAACCGCCTTGGAGTACCAGCCGATCCGCGTGTTGATGTCGGTGTTGTTCACACCCGCGGCAGCGACCTGGATCAGAACTTCTCCGCGCCCCGGCTGCGGGACAGGCACGTCCGAGCGGTAGTGCAGCATCTCGATACCGCCATGGCCGGTCAGTTGGACCGCATGCATGGTTTCGGGGATCATGGTGTCTCCTTAGTATGAGGCGACTGGCGCGCCGAACAGCGTTTCGTCGGGGGTGACGCCCAAACCCGGCCCGGTCGGGCGCTGAATGTGGCCGCCTTGGATTGTGATGCCGTTTTCGGGATCGTAGTTGCCTTCGATGTAAGGGGCGGCGAGCCACGCGCCTTCCATCAGCGTCGGACGCACGGTGGATGCGATCTGCGTTCAGGCGGCGGCGATGATGTCCCCGCCCCAGCTGTCATCGCAGGTATGCGGCAGGTTGCGCGCCTCGCAGATGTCGCGGAAGGTGCGCATGTTCTGAAGGCCGCCGATCCGGGTGACTTTCATGCCAAACCCTTCAACAAGCCCGGTCCCGGCGGCCGAAATCACGGTGTTCAGGTCAACGCTGTTTTCATCCATGTAGATGCCATGGGTCACCTGAGGGCGGATCTTTTCCAGGTCCTGATAGGTGTTGCAGGGCTGTTCCATGATAAACGGCACATCTGGGCATTCGCGACTGACGCGCAGCGCATCGCGCGTGGTCCACCCGCGATTGCCATCGACCGCAAGGCGCATGCCTGTTCCGTCGACAACCTCCCAGACTTTGCGGATGGTTTCGATATCAATCTCAACCGGACGGCCACCCACTTTGATTTGCAGGCGAGGATAGCCCTCGGCCAGCTTCTCTTTGGCAAGGCGCGCGATATCGTCCGGCGCGCCCACACCGGTCGCATAGTAAGAGGGCACGCGATCGGTCTGTGCCCCGCCCAGCAGATTGGCGACGTTTACGCCCAGCTTTTTGCCAATCAGGTCATGGGCCGCGATGTCGATGGCGGCCTTGGCATAGTTGTGCCCGTTCAGCAGCCCGTTCATCCGGTGGTGCAGGGCCACAGGCCACAGATCCGCGCCGATCAGACCTTTTGCCATTGCCTTCAACGCAGCCCGCGCGCCCTCGGCATGCGCTTCGGCATAGGTGGGGCCAACCGGGCAGGTCTCTCCCCAGCCGGTCGTGCCATCCTCAGCTACCAGCTTGACCAACGTGGTGTCCAGTGCCCAGACCTCGGCATTGGCCATGGTGTAGGGGCCGTTCTTGACCGGCAGATCATGGGCGTAGATGTGGATTTCCTTGATCTTCATATCCGTCTCTTTTGTCGTGTGCCGGAGGCCCGGCCTAGTGAATATCGGCATCGGCCAGCAACGCGCGGGCGCAGCGCATCGTGGCCGAGGTTGCGGCCTCGGCCCCCATCAAACGCGCGCTCTCGGTCAGACCTTCGTGCAGGATGAACAGAGCCTCGGCCAAAGCCTCGACATCGCAATCGGGGGCCACGTGGATCAACCGCGCGCGGAACATGTCGCGGACATGCTGTTTATGCGTCGTGACGGCATCACGGATCGCGTCACTTTCGGGGTAGGCCGCCAGCGCGTTGCGGAACAGGCATCCGGTGTTTGAGACCTCGCGCAGCCAGTCCGCCAGGCGGGTCAGAACGTGCAATACGTGATCCGCGTCCCGGAGTTGATCCGTGCCGATCCAATCGGAATAGGCGGCGTCTCGATGATCCAACGCGCCTATGACCATCGCTTCGCGGCTGGGAAAATACTTGTAGAGCGTGCGCAGGGAAACATTCGCGCCCTCTCGCAAGGCTTCGACGCCTTGGGTGGCAAATCCCATCTCTGAAAACTGCCGGTCAAGATTTTCCGCGATTTTCTGCTGTGTCTCAGTCATGTCTCGGTGGTAGAGCGATCACTCTACCTGCACATCACCGTTTGCGACACAGACTTTCTTTCCAACGACAAAAAATGCCACCGGCAAGACCGGTGGCATGAAACAAGGGCGGGATGGCGGCAGGGTCGCGCCGCCAGTGCCGGAGTTTTCAGTTACATGTTGGGATAGTTCGGGCCGTCGCCACCCTGCGGAGTGGTCCAGGTGATGTTCTGGCTCGGGTCCTTGATATCGCAGGTCTTGCAGTGGACGCAGTTCTGGAAGTTGATCACGAACCGCGGGCCGTCGTCATCCTCGACCATCTCATAGACGCCAGCCGGGCAATACCGCTGCGCGGGCTCGGCGAATTTGGGCAAGTTGACGGCGACCGGGATCGACGGGTCGCCCAGCTTCAGATGGCAGGGCTGGCTTTCCTCGTGGTTGGTCATCGCGAAGGACACGTTGGTCAGTCGGTCAAAGGACAGAGTGCCATCGGGCTTGGGATAGTCGATCGGCTTGTGCTTGCTGGCCTCTTCGGTCGCTTCGGCGTCGTTCTTGCCGTGACCCATCGTGCCGAACAGCGAAAAGCCCAGCGTGTTGGTCCACATGTCCAGACCCCCCAGCGCCAGCGAGGGCATGAGGCCCCATTTCGACCACATCGGCTTGACGTTGCGCACTTTCTTGAGGTCCTGACCAATGGCCCCTTCGCGCACGTCGGTTTCATAGGCCGTCAGCTCATCACCGGAACGGTCAGCCTTGATGGCGTCAAAGGCCGCCTCGGCTGCGGCTTTGCCCGACAGCATCGCGTTGTGGTTGCCCTTAATGCGCGGCACGTTGACCATACCCGCCGAGCAGCCAAGCAGCGCCACGCCCGGAGCGACCAGCTTCGGCATCGACTGATAGCCGCCTTCGGTGATTGCGCGAGCGCCATAAGCCACGCGCTTGCCGCCTTTCAGCAGCTCAGCGACCATCGGGTGATGCTTGAAGCGCTGGAATTCCATGTACGGATACAGGTGCGGGTTTTTGTAATTCAGGTGAACCACGAAACCGACATAGACCTGGTTGTTTTCCAAGTGATAGATGAAGGAACCGCCACCTGCGTTGCTGCCCAGAGGCCAGCCCATGGTGTGCGTGACTGAGCCTTCCTTGTGCTTGGCCGGGTCGATCTCCCAAATCTCTTTCATGCCAACGCCGTATTTCTGCGGCTCTTTGCCGGCAGACAGGTCGTATTTGGCGATGACTTCCTTGGATAGCGAGCCGCGCACGCCTTCGGACAGGAAGACATACTTGCCGTGCAGCTCCATGCCCGGTTCGGTGCCGGGACCGTAGGAGCCATCTGCCTCCAGACCGAAGACACCGGCGACCACGCCTTTGACTTCGCCATTTTCGCCGTAGACCAGCTCGGAACAGGCCATGCCGGGGAAGATTTCCACGCCCAGCTCCTCGGCTTGCTCGGCCATCCAGCGGCAGACATTACCCATCGACACGATGTAGTTGCCGTGGTTGTTCATCAGAGGCGGCATCGGCGCGTTGGGGATGCGCAGCTTTCCGGCCTCACCCAGCATGTAGAAGTTGTCTTCGTTCACCGGTGTGTTCAGCGGCGCGCCTTTTTCCTTCCAATCCGGGATCAGAGCGTCCAGCCCGCAGGGATCCAGCACCGCGCCCGACAGGATATGCGCGCCCACTTCCGAGCCCTTTTCCAGAACCACGACATTCAGGTCGGCATCCAGCTGTTTCAGACGGATGGCCGCCGACAGGCCCGCGGGGCCAGCGCCCACGATCACCACATCGTATTCCATCGCTTCGCGTTCAATCTCGGCCATCGCGGGCTCCTTAGCTAACTTTCCGAATTGGCGCTTTTCTCATGCGGTCGGCGCAATTTTGTTTCTCGGCTGATTACATGGTGTGAAAGACTCAGGTCAATCGAAACACGGCGTAACAATGCCGCTATTCGACACTTCACGTGTTTGGCGAGTCGCCCATAAGGTATCTGGGACCGCTACCATGTGATTTGGCACGGTCATCGGGGTTGTAAAGGGCGCATTTCGGCAGGCTGAGGCACCCGCAGCCGATGCAGCCGTCCAGATTATCGCGCAATCGCGTCAGGGTGTTGATTCGCTGATCCAGATGGGCGCGCAGCGTGACGCTGATGTCTTTCCAGTCCTGCGGCGTAGGGGTTCGGTTACCAGGCAGGCCCGATAGAACCTCACGGATCTCGGGCAGGGTCAGGCCGAATTGCTGGGCGATCATCACAAAGCTCAACCGCCTGATATCGGCCCGCTGATACCGCCGCTGCCCGCCTGCATTGCGCCAGGGCGAGATCAACCCTTGCGCCTCATAGTACCGGATAGCCGACACCGCCAACCCGGTACGCCGCGCCAAAGCGCCAATTGCCAGACCTTCGGAAGCCGCCATTTCACCCTCGCAAAAATACCTTGACCTAAAGTTAGGTTTAGGAATTACGCTGAGTCGTGACAAGCCTGAAAAATGAAAGGACCTGCCATGATGGCCTCGCTTGAACACACCAACTTTACCGTCAACGATCCCAAAGCCTCGGCCGCCTGGATGCACAAAGTGTTTGGATGGGACATCCGTTGGGAAGGCGCCGCGATGGCGGGCGGCTATACGGTGCATGTGGGCACAAAACACACCTATCTTGCCCTCTACCGCCCCGAACACCCCGAGCCATCAAACGAAAGCAGCTACGACGTGGTCGGCGGCCTGAACCATGTGGGCGTTCTGGTCGAGGATATCGATGCGACCGAGGCCAAGGTGCGCGCGGCAGGTTTTACACCGCATAACCACGCCGATTATGAGCCGGGCAAGCGGTTCTATTTCAACGATGACAACGGGATCGAGTTCGAGGTGGTGCAATATGATTGAGATGTTGTGGCTCTGCACCCCGTCACAGCGGTGGCGCAGGAACAAGCCCCCGGATCACCGCCACAGGCGCGAACCGCCTCAGCGGAACGGCGCTAAGTCGCAAATCGACGTGTGACGCCCTCTTGGCCTCTTGCATTTCACGCTCCATTTAGGTCAGGTACTGAACGACCCATCATTCGCCCCGACGCTTTCCCCGCGGCGGGGCGGCTCAATTTATGCGTGGACAACAAGATTATGGAAAAAATTCCAATGACGCCTGCGGGCAATGCCGCGCTCGAGGCGGAGCTGAAAAACCTCAAATCCGTCGAGCGCCCGGCGATCATCGAAGCCATCGCTTCGGCCCGCGAACTGGGCGATTTGAAGGAAAACGCCGAATACCACTCGGCCCGTGAAAAGCAGGGCTTCATCGAAGGCCGCATCAAGGAGCTTGAGGGCATCCTGTCGCTGGCCGACGTGATTGATCCGGCCAAACTGTCAGGCGCAATCAAGTTCGGCGCCAAGGTGACGCTGGTCGATGAAGACACCGATGAGGAAAAGACCTGGCAGATCGTAGGTGAATACGAGGCCAATATCGAAAAAGGCCTACTGAACATCAAGTCGCCCATGGCCCGTGCCCTGATCGGCAAGGACGAAGGTGACAGTGTCGAGGTGCGCACCCCCGGCGGTGTCCGCTCTTACGAAGTTCTCAACATCGAATTCGCCTGACCCGGAGGGTCTGTCATGTCGGGGCCACAACCTGACCAGGAAAGCGAACGGCCAACCTCGCTGGGCATCTATGATCGCCCTCAGCGCCCGTCTGTGACCTCGATCGAGATTGCCGCCGGGGTGCTGAGTGTCATCTGGCTGGTGGTCTCGGTCGTATTCCTTGTTCTGCCCGACCAGACACAGGGTGGCGGGTTCATTGTGACCCTATTGGCGGTTTTCTTGCCGGTAGCGATGATTTGGGTTGCCGCAACGGCGATGCGTGCCAGCCGCGTCATGCGCGAGGAAAGCGCACGGTTGCAAACCGCGATTGATGCGATCCGTCAGGCCTATGTCGTTCAGCAACAGCGCGCCGCCAGCTCGTATGAGCCGACGGTGTCCAAGAAGCTGGACGAAATCGCCGCTGTGACGAAAAAGGCCGAGGACGCGCTTGCCACCTTCTCCAGCAAGCGGCGTGAACCCTTGCAGGTCGACCCACCTGCGCAAGGAGGACAGACCTCGCTGGCGCTGGGCACCACCGCTGAAGAGATCACACCGCCGCTGACCACCGATACCTTCATCCGCGCGCTGAACTTCCCCGAGACCGAGAAAGACACCGAAGGCTTCACCGCGCTTCGGATGGCCTTGAAGGATCGAAAAGCCTCCAAACTGGTGCAGGCCTCGCAGGATGTTCTGACCCTGCTCAGCCAGGAGGGCATCTATATGGATGACCTCCGACCCGATATGGCACGCCCCGAGGTCTGGCGTCAGTTTGCGCAGGGCGCACGTGGACGCTCGGTCGCGGCTTTGGGCGGGATTCGGGATCGTTCGTCGCTGGCGCTGACGGCAGCGCGGATGAAACAGGATCCGATCTTCCGGGATGCGGCGCACCATTTCCTGCGCCGGTTCGACAACATGATCGTCGAATTCGAAGCCAATGCCAGCGACGCGGAACTGACCGCCCTTGGTGATACAAGAACCGCAAGGGCCTTCATGCTGCTGGGGCGTGTGGCCGGAACCTTCGACTAGGCGGCAGGCACAGGCCAGCTCATCTTGGTGGCGCGGCTGAAGCCGAACAGGTGCCGAAATGGACCCGTCTTCTCAACACCCACAGGTTTGAACCCTTCGCGCTCGTACAAGGCCTGCGCGCGTGGATTGGTATCGATCACATCCAACTGCACTTCGGCCATACCACGTCGCTGCGCCTCAGCCTTGATGGCACAGAGCAGCGTTGTGCCAATGCCCCTCCCGCGGGCCCCAGCCGCGACAAAGATGCCGTCCATCTGGAACACACCGGGCTGCAGATCACGCTCCAACACGCTCAGAACCACACCACGCCAGAGCGCCCCGAACCAGCCATAGGCGCGGGCGAGGTCCGACAGGCTGCCGCCCGCCAAGCCGCCTTTGTTGGTCTTGAACCCCGCAAGGCCAAGCATCCGGCCATCAGCGTCACGCGCAACCAGCGCGAATTCCGGGTCGAGGGCCGTTTCAAAGAAGGCCAAACCTTTTTCATCCGGCCCCATCACCTTGTGCAGCTTGGCCGCAAAGGCCTGCCAGAACAGGGCTGCGGCTTGGGGCCTTTCAGCCTCACTGAACCCTTTGGAAACCGTGACCGTCACAGTCCAAAACTGCCGTAAGGGATAAAGCGCACCAGATCGCCCGGTTGAATGTGGCGCGCGCCGTCTTCGATCTCGACCAGCCCCTCGGCCCAGCTTAGCCCGCTGATCCGGCCAGAGCCTTCCGAGTGGAAAACCTCGACCCGCCCCTCGCGAATACGCGCGCGCAGATATTCGCGGCGACCGGGTTTCTTGCGTTTCTCAAAACCGGCGGGCACTTCGAAGCCCTGTGGTTCCTCCCACCCCTGCCCCGACATCTGGCACAGGGCCGGGCGAGCGAAGATCAAGGTACAGACCTTGGCGGCCACCGGGTTGCCGGGCAGGCCAAAAACCGGTGTACCCGACCACATGCCCAGAGCCAGAGGGCGACCGGGTTTGAGGGCAATACGCCATTCCTGCATTGCGCCCGCCTCGCGCAGCAGGGCCGAGACATGGTCCTCATCCCCTGCCGAAGCGCCGCCGCTGGTCAGGATCACATCGGCTTGCGTTGCGGCCTCATCCAACCTTACCCTTAGGGTTTCGCGGTCGTCGGCGACACGTCCCAGATCGACCGGCACAAATCCCATGCGGTCGATCAAAGACAGCAGCATTGGCCGGTTCGCGTCATATATCTGCCCGACACCTGCTGTCTCGCCCGGCTCGACAAGCTCATCCCCGGTGGACAGAACGGCCACGCGCAGAGGTTTGCGCACGGCCACCTTGGAAATACCGACCGCTGACAAAAGCGCCATGTCGGCCGGTGTCAGCTTGCGACCGGCTGTCAGGGCGACCTCACCCGCCGCTATATCTTCCCCCGCGCGACGCGTGTTTGCTCCCTGCTTCAACGGGCCGTGGAAGGCAATATGGCCGTCCTGAACCGTCACGTCCTCTTCCAAGATGACCGTGTCCACGCCTTCGGGCAGGGCCGCGCCAGTCAGGATTCGCAACGCGCGGCCAGCAGGCACCGTGCCATCGAACCGAATACCCGCCGCTGCACGCCCTTCGGTCAGCGGCATCACCTGCGCGCCTTCGGCAGCGGGGCCTGCGAACCCATAGCCATCCACTGCCGTGTTGGGCTGCGGCGGGTTCGAACGTTGCGCCACGACGTCCTCGGCCAGAACGCGACCCATCGCCTGCGCAAGCGGCGCAACCTCGGCCCCTGTGACGGGGCGCAAACGATCCCGCAGCAACGCGAGCGCATCATCCACCGGCGTCCAGTTCACCCCGGCGGGCAAAGCAAAACAATCGTTTCGCAATGGCGGAGGCGATATGTTCGGTTTGTCCTGCGCTACACCCAAGATCCACCCCTCCTCTGAGGCTGAAACGTTCAACTGTCTGTCCAATTCCTGATCCGTCATCAGCGACAGAGTCAAGGCAACCTGTTCGACTTGCCACGCATCCTTGATCCGATCTGGCGGCGCTGCACCAAGGTTGAGCGAGGGCCAGATCTCGACAAACGCCACCGGTTTATCCAGTGGCTGAAAGGGCCAAACGGCGATCTTGCCCGCGAAAGTGTGGCGGAGCCGGTTCAACACGGGCAGACCCATCATCACCTGTCCGCCGACGGTGCCTGCGCCTGCCATTTGCCAGCAGGTAAAACTGCCCTTGGCCAAATGCTCCACCGCGCGTCGATCCGGAAACGGGTTGTGATAGTCCTGTTTCGTGCGCGGCAGGCCAGCGATGTCGCGCCGCAGGCCATTCATCCAGAACGGGCCTTTGCCGCAAAAGCCCGAATTGATCTCCCCCGCGAGGTCAAAGCGGTTGTTGGAGCTCGGAGAGTCCTCAATCCGATCTTCAAACCAGTCCCACAGGACAAGCGGATCATGTGTTCCGGTGATCGCCTTGGCAAAGCCTGCGGGATAGCCGAAGGGGAAATCAAAGCCCAGCATCAGGCGGCGACCTGCAGACAGTTCAGTGTCGATCAGACTGTGCAGCCACTCCTCGGCGACCACCCGGTTGCGCAGGTAGTCCAATACCTGCACCGCGCCGTCGCGCACTACACAGCCCCAGATGGCATCTTTGCGAGGGCGCGGCCCAGTGTCGTTGCCACCGGACCAATCAACCATCGCAAAGCTATCGAAAAGGCTCACAAACCGACCTCGGAGAGGATGAAATCCGCAATGGCCGCCGTGTCGTTCAGATCGAACACGGGTCGGTCCAACTCCAGCGGAGTATCACTGGCCACAGCGCGGATCGTGTCATCCGACGGGGCGATCAGGTCATTGCCCGGTTCTGCGCGGAAGGCCTCGACCTTGGGGTGGCGTTCGCGTTTATAGCCCTCGATCAACACCAGATCGACCGGCGAGAGGCGGGCCAGCAGAGAGACCAGCGTAGGCTCATCCGCGCCGCGCAGCTCCTGCATCAGGGCGACGCGTTGACCCGAGGCCAGAAGAACCTCGCTCGCGCCTGCCATTCTGTGGCGATGGCTGTCGCGACCCGGCTGATCGACGTCAAAGGAATGGTGCGCGTGTTTGACGGTTGAGACGGTGTAGCCGCGTGCGGTGATCTCGGCCACCAGCCGCTCCATCAGCCCGGTTTTGCCTGCGTTCTTCCAGCCGGTGACGCCGTAAATCCTCATGCCTGCTCCAACAGTTTTTCAGCGCGTGCAAGGTCGTCCGGTGTGTTGACATTGAAGAACGGATCGAACGGGTCTGCGGGAAAAAGCGCCTCGCGCCCGTCATGCTTGTCGGTCCACAGTACGACCTTACGCAGCCCGTCGTTCAAAGCGGCGCGCAGATCGTCACGCAGCGCCACAGGCCAGAGGCCGAATGTCGGGTGCCGATTGACCTTCTTGCCGCCTGACTTCAAGGCCTCGTCTCCGGTACGGGGCGTCGTGGCAAGGACCAAAGGATCCGTTTGACCCTGAGCCACCTCGGTCAGCCGCACCACCAGATCACGCGGGAAGAACGGCGTGTCTGCAGCAGCGGTGACAATACTGTCAGCCCCCTGCTCTGCCGCCCAATCCAGCCCGGCCAGAACCCCCGCCAAGGGGCCTGCAAACCCTTCAATCGAGTCCGGCAGAACGGGCAGGTTCCATTCCGCAAACCGCACTGCGTCTCCGTTGGCGTTCAACGCAAGGCCATCCACCTGCTGGCCGAGCCGGTCGATGACATGAGACAACAAGCTCTGTCCCCCGATCTGCAAAAGCCCTTTGTCGCCACCGCCCATCCGGGTCGCAAGGCCACCTGCGAGGATCACTCCGAGGGGTTTGGTCATACCATCAGCCATTGGCACTTTTCCGGCGATGTTTCTTGTCCTCGGCGGCCACGCTTGCCGGGTCCACGTCGCGCAGCAGGCGGTCCTCGCCTGACAGGCACACAAAGCGCTGCCCACGCATGCGGCCGATCAGGGTCAGGCCGACCTCGCGGGCGATCTCGACGCCCCACGCGGTGAAACCGGACCGGGATGCCAGAACCGGAATGCCCATCATCGCCGTTTTGATCACCATTTCCGAGGTCAAACGCCCGGTGGTGTAGAGGATCTTGTCCTCCGCCGTCTCGTTCTCGGACAGCATCCAGCCTGCGATTTTGTCGACGGCGTTGTGGCGGCCTACATCTTCCATATACACAAGCGGTCGGTTTTCACGGCAGAGAACCGTGCCATGGATCGCACCGGCCTCGAGGTACAAAGACGGCGTGCGATTGATCTTGGCGGCCAGATCGTAAAGCCACGAGGTCCGGACCGACACTTGCGGCAGGCGCACGTCCTCCAACCCCTCCATCATGTCCCCAAAGACCGTGCCAACGGCGCAGCCACTGGTGCGTGTCTTTTTCTTCAGTTTGTCCTCATACGAGGTTTCACGGGCCGTCCGCACCACTACGGTTTCAAGGTCATCGTCATAGTCGACCCGTGTGATTTCATCATCAACCAGCAGCATCCCCTGATTGCGCAGAAAGCCCAACGCCAGATACTCGGGATAGTCGCCAATGGTCATTGCGGTCACGATTTCCTGGGAATTGAGGAAGATCGTCAGCGGGCGCTCTTCGACCACCGAAATCTGGCTGACTTCGCCATTCTGGTCCACACCTTCGACGGCGCGCGTCAAACGGGCCGCGCCGGGATCGGGGGCGATGATGTAGTCCGAGACGTCCAGTTCTGTCACCAATTGCAACCCCTTCCCAAGACCGCTACTGCTGCTGCGAATACCATAGGATTTAGCCATGGCAGACGCCACATCCAAGTCATACTTCTGGAAAGGGTTTCGCGACGGGACACCCTTCATTTTTGTCGCGATTCCCTTTGGAACCCTGTTCGGGGTTTTCGCCGCCGAGGCCGGGCTGGATATCGTGCAGGTCGTCGCCTTCTCGGCCACGGTTTTCGCCGGAGCAGCGCAATTCACCGCCCTACAATTGCTGCAGGAGAACGCACCGACAGCCATTGTACTGGCCTCGGCCCTTGCGGTGAATTTGAGGGTGGCGATGTATTCAGCCTCACTGACGCCGTTTCTGGGGGCTGCCCCCATGTGGCAAAGGGCCTGCGCCGCCTATCTGACGGTTGACCAATCCTATGCCTGCTCGATCGTGCAGTTCGAAAAAGAGCCGAAGATGACCGTGCCGCAGCGCATGGCGTATTTCATCGGCTCGGTCACGCCGATCACGCCGTGCTGGATTCTGGCGACCTATCTGGGCGCGGTTTTGGGCACCCGGATTCCAGAAAGCTGGGCTTTGGATTTCGCCCTGCCGATTACCTTTCTGGCCATGCTGGGGCCGATGATGCGGACGCTGCCCCATGTCATTGCAGCCCTTGTGGCGCTGGTCGTGTCGTTGCTGGCCGTGAGCGTGCCGTTCAATCTGGGCCTGCTGATCGCCGGAACCGCAGGCATGATCGCAGGTGCTCAGGCCGAGGTGATATTGGATCGTAGAAAGGCGCACGCATGACGCAGATCGACCCCACCACCATGTGGACCGTCATTATCGGCCTGGCCATCGGCAGCTTTGCCCTGCGCTTTGTGTTCATCGGCTTTGTCGGAGACCGCCCGATGCCACCCTGGCTGCTGCGCCACCTGCGCTACACCGCCGTGGCGATCCTGCCTGCGCTGATCGCGCCGCTGGTCGTATGGCCCGCCGCGACCGAGGGCCAACCGGATGCAGCCCGAATGGCGGCTGCGGCTGTGACGCTGTCTGTTGGAGTGTTCACCAAAAACGTGCTGGCAGCGATCTTTTCCGGCGCGGCCACACTGTACGGTCTGCTTTATCTACTGGCTTGAAGCCGCGTCCAGCTGGTTCAGAGCGGCGTTATTGGCTGCCAGACCTTTTTGCAGATCGGCATCGTCATTCTCGCGATATTCTTCAGTGATGACACCGGGAATTTCGGCGAACTGTTCCGAAAGCTTGATCGGAAAGAAAGTCACTTCGATCTGCTCGAATCCGGGTACCTGCTGCAACAGCCGCGCGGTTGAATTGGCGCAAAAAGACCCTGCGACAGGCCCGGTCTGCTTGGCCAATTGCAGCGCGATCTCAGCCTGTTGCGGCGTCACCTGAATGGTCTGGATGCGGGCAAAATGCGTCTCGCGCGCGTGAGAGCTGCGATAGGCGCGCTCAACCGCTGGGGTGATGCCGTATAGAACATCATCCCGCACCGGAACGATATCCGCCCGGAACGAGCCTGCTGGGTCAAAAATCACCCTCTCGCTGGCACCGATCATCAACGAGGTATGCGCCCCCGAACCGGAGCGCGTGTTGATCATCGTATAGAGCGTCAGGGTCGACGGCCCAGGATCACGGTAGGACCTCGATACGATCTCAGCCTGTTCTGCCTGAGGGCGTTTAGAATTCGCGCAGCCAGCCACTGTTGCCGCCAAAAGGCAGGCGATCAAAATCCTGAACACGGTCGACCCCGAAAGATTTAGGAAGCGTAAAGCGCCAGCAGGAACGCCAGTATCGCGATGGCGACACAGCACCAGACGGTAGCCTTGATGAAGCCCTCAAAGGTTTTGGTTTGAACGGTGATGTCCATTTCGCCGTGCTTGTGTTCAGCCATGAGTCTCAGATTCCCAGTTCGCGTGTTTATCCGCTGGATAATCGAAATTTTCGGGCCTGTCACCACGTCATTCCAGCGCAGGGGTCCTGTCACCCAACACAAAACACCCCGGATAGCCAAATCCCCAGCGCCACGGCAGTCCGCTGCAGGGGCCGCCACCGAATCGGACCGCGCCGTAGAGGGCGTCCGAGGTCAGCGAATGGACCGAGCGGATCTGCTCGGGCGTCATGTCATAGCGTTCCGCATAGGCCTGCGCGTGGGTCTCGCCATGGGTTTCGACACAGACCTGCAAAGCCTGATCGGCAGCAAGGCGTGCATCATAGCTTTCAGCGGCCGTCTGCGCGCCACCGGCGTTGTGATAGGCGCGGTCATGGGTCACGCAGCAATACTCCCAAGGCGGGTGTTCCTGATACAACTCACCGATCTGAGGGAACGTATCGGCCACCCAGCGCCAGCTGGCCGACAAGCCGCCCGAGCATCCATCAGTTTCGAACGGGATCAGCTCGGCGTGGCCGCGTTGTGCAATCATGGCGCGGTGAGAGGGCATCTCGACCGCGCGCATCAGGTCTTGAGACGTGGCCGGGCTGGCCAGCAGAAACAGACCCAGCGCCAGATTACGGGCTGTCATCGCGCATCGCCTCGGTATCGACGGTCATGCCGAAAGTTGTGGCCAGCCAAAGTAGCACGCGTTCCGCCGGGCCCATCTCAGCGCGGACGCGCAGAACCTCGCGCGCCATGGCCGGGCGGTCCGTGATCAACCCATCCACCCCCATCGAGGCCATTGCCGACATCTGCAGCGGGTCGTTCACCGTCCAGACATAGATCTCCTTGCCCGCCGCGTGTACCGAGCGGATCAGTCCCGGAGACACGGTTGCCGCGTTCACAGCAACAAAATCGCCTTCCAGCCCCGCCAGGTTGCCCACTGCCGTCGCAGCCAGCACACCCGCGCGCCAATCCGGGCGCAGCGCCTTCATCTTTTGCACGGCCGGATATTTGAGCGACATGGTGGCGATGTCGTCCTGCATTTCGAACTCTTCGACCAACGCGGCGACCCGGTTTTCCAGGTCAACGTCGTGGCCGTAATATTTCAGCTCGATAATGACTTTGGATTTGCCTTTTGTCGCCTCCAGCACCTCACGCAGGGTTGGGGTGCGTTGGTCGGCATATTCAGGGCCAAACCAGCTGCCGATGTCGGTGGATTCCACATCCTCCATCGTGGCGTCCCAGATCTTGGTCGGGACCCCGGCCAGTTTCATGAAGTCACTGTCATGGGCCACGATAACAACACCATCGGCTGTCTCCTGAACGTCGATCTCAACCCAATCCGCACCATCTTCGATCGCTTTAAGAACGGAGGCCATGGTGTTTTCGGGCCGCAGCGCCGCAGCCCCCCGGTGGCCAATAACATCGGCATGATCCTCGGCTTGAACGCGTTCCAGCAGATTGTGGCCGAACCAGCCACCCAGCAGAAGAGCAGCTGCCGCCAGCCCGACCGCTGTGAACAGCGAGGCCTGCATGCGGCGCGGCGCGGGATGGGGCGGCTCATCCGTCTGAGGTTCAAAGAACTTGTCCAGCAGAACCGCCAATGCGCCCAGCGCAGAGGCGGCCAGCACCAGCCCGGCCAGAGACCACAGCCCTGCAATCGCGAGGCTATAGGTCAGCGCCAATTTTAGGTTACTGCTGCCTTGCAACGGCACCAGTCCAAACAAAAGCCCGGCCACCCATGCAATCGCCGCTGCAATCGCAAGGCGCATCGCCAGCCATGCGACCAAGGCCAGTTTCAAGCGCCCGCGTTTGCCCTCCATCCGGGACGTGCTGATATTGAACACATGCGCCGGGTGGACGTTTTCAAACAGCACCAGATGAAGTGACAGAGCCCAGCCCGACAGCTTGCGGATCAGCACCCAAGCCATGGCCAGAGCCACTGCGCCGATCAGGGCCACAGCCACCATAAAGGCGGGCGGGTGGAAGGTCAGGTAGTAGTTGATGTCGTATTCGGTCAGCGTCCACCATGCGATCAACGCCGCGACCGCCAGAAACGGCAGCGCCAACAGCAGAACCCGCAGAATAAACCGGGCCGCAAAGCCAAAAAGCGACGGCAGGCGCGACAGGACCAAGCCGATCGCCGCACTGCCTGCGCGCCACGGATCAGCCTCTCCCATCCGCAGAGAGGCTGCCATGACCGCAAAGACAAACACCTCGGCCAATAGAAAAAGGCTCAGCACCACGATGGCCGCGATGAAACCGGCGGGCGAAAGGATGAAGGCCGCGATATCCTGATCCGTCAGCGCAGTCTGATCGGACAGCGAAACCGCCAGATTGACCGCCAGAGCGACACCGGGCGCGACCAGTGCGATCAGCAGCAGCCGTACCGCAAGATAGATGGGCACAAAGACCCTGCGTCTTGCCCAGGCGCCGGAATAGGCATTTGTAACGGTTGAAAAAATGGACATGTAAACACCCTTGAATGATGCATGCATTCAAGGGTGTGCAGGCATGAATTGCAAGTCAGCTGTCTTCGAGATCCGCAGCCAGACGGAACCCGATGCGGTTGGCGGGCTTGTCCTCGACCGATTTGGGCAAGGCGCGCAGCATCACGTTCAACTGGCTGACATGCTGCACCAGCTGCGTTCGCGCGCCCGTTCCGTCCGAGCCGAAGAACGTGATGATATCTGGGTCGAAATAGCCCATCCCCTGAATCCGCATCAAACCCGCGTCACCTCCGGTGAAACCCATTGCGACCTCGTGATCGCCATCCAGTGTTTTCTCGAAGTTCTGGATATAGAGGATTAGACGCTCATATGCCCATTGCGCGGCACTTTTGGTTTCAACAGGTTTTTTCAACTGCCCCGGCAGGGGTTGGGTGCCGGACTCGGCCTCGGAATCCGCGTGAACCTCATAGCACCGCGGCAGGGCATCCGCTTCAGCAGCCTCGGCCGAGGTTTCGATCTTGTCCTGCATGCATCACCCTTTGCGCTGAAACGTCCACGCCCCGTCCGCGCGTCGCGTCCGGGTTACAGCTCCACTGTGATGAAGATGGTTCATATGTGCAACCGCTTCGACCAGAGCCAGCCCGTATTCGCCTTCACGAATGGTACGCTTGAAGAGCGGCGCAAAGCACTCGGCTGCGGCTTTGGGTTGGTCCAGATATTCCAGCAGACGCTCTAGCGCGCCGTGGTGGTTCTCGATCAGCTGACGCATGCGCAGCGGCAGACCGGTGAAGGGCAATTTGTGGCCCCCCAGAACCAGATGATCCGGGCGAGCCAGTTTTTGCAGCCGCTCGCAGGCCTCGATCCAGTCTGAGACCGGATCGGCCATGGGTTCAGTTGCATAGACGCCCAGATTTGGGCTGATCGAGCCGAGGATCTGATCGCCGCTCAGCACCAAATGATCATCGCGGCTCCAGAGTGTTACATGTTCGGGCGCGTGACCATTGCCCATATGCACGTCCCAGTTGCGCCCACCGATGCGGATCACGTCACCCTGTTTGACCCGCGTGAAGCCGAGGGGCATGGGATAGACCGTATCGGCAAAGTTGAACGGACGATCGGCCTTGCGCTTTTCCAAAAACGCAGGGTCCATCCCGGCGCTTTGATAGAAATCCAGCGTCTCGTGCGGCCAGTTCTCCTGCACGTCCAGTGTCAGCATCCGCGAAAACAGCCATGCGGTGCGGCTTGTCACCAGCTCGACCCCATGTTCGGCCTGAAACCAGCCTGCATTGCCCACGTGGTCGGGGTGGTGATGGGTGACAACAGCGCGCCGAATGAGCTTTCCGGCCAGAGGACCCGACATCAGCTCAGCCCAGATGCGACGCGTTTTGTTCGAGGACATCCCGGTGTCAATCACCGTCCACCCGTCGCCATCGTCCAGCGCGTAGATATTCACATGGTCCAGCGCCATCGGCAAGGGCAGGCGCATCCACAACACGCCCTCGGCTATCTCGATGGCTTCACCGGGGGCGGGCGGCTCGGGCCAAGGGTATCGGATGCCCGATAGCTCCACGCCGTCCATCACGCGCCCAGATCCTCGACGCTGAGGGCGAAGAGGTCATCCGCCCCGTTCTGCGCCTGCGCGAGCAGACCGAGATATTCGGGCAGCAAGGCGTTGATGTAGTAGCGCGCCAGCCGCGCCCGCGGGCCATCCGGATCGGCAAGGGCTGCGGCCAGATGGTAGTGCCCGCCCAAAACCCGTGCAAAGGCGCGCAGGTAGGCCGCGGCACCCGCAAAGCGCGCGTTCATATTGTCCTGCGCCACCATCCATTCGGTCGCTTCGCGCAGGGATTCCGTAGCCTCCCACACCGGACCGGCAAGATCAGGCATCTTGGAGCGGGCCTGTTCGGCGTGATCTTCGATCTCATCGAGCAAACTGGCAGCAGCGTCTCCACCGTCCATCATCTTGCGGGCGACCAAATCCATTGCTTGGATGCCGTTGGTTCCCTCATAAATCGCGGTCACGCGGACATCGCGGTAGTACTGGGCTGCCCCTGCTTCTTCGACGAAGCCCATGCCGCCATGAACCTGTACGCCGGTCTCGGCGACGCGCATCCCGGTCTGGGTGCCAAAGGCCTTGCCAATTGGGGTCAGCAGCGCCGCCCGTGCAGCCCAGTCGGCATCCTCGGTCGCGTGCGCCATATCAATCGCTGCGGCATTCGCCAGCATGATCGCCCGCGCCGCAAATACATCCGCCCGCATTTCGGTCAGCATCCGGCGCACATCCGCGTGGTCGATGATCGTGCCCGAGGGCGTCTTGCCCTGTTTCCGCTCCATCGCGTAGGCCAGCGCGTGTTGATACGCGCCCTCGGCGACACCAACGCCCTCACCGCCGACACCCAGACGTGCGTTGTTCATCATAGTGAACATGGCCGCCATACCGCCGTGCTCTTGCCCGACCAGCCAACCCGTGGCCCCGTCATACTGCATGACACAGGTCGGAGAGCCATGGAGGCCCAACTTGTGTTCCAGCGACACGACGCTCAGGTCGTTGGCAGCGCCGGGGTTGCCCTGCGCGTCGGGCAGGTATTTTGGAACCAAAAACAGCGAAATCCCCTTGGTGCCCGGAACCGCGTCGGGCAGACGGGCCAAAACCAGGTGGCAGATATTCTCGCAGAAATCATTGTCGCCCCAGGAGATATAGATCTTCTGCCCGGTGACCGCATAGGTGCCGTCCCCTTTGGGTTCTGCCCGCGTCGTCAGGGCACCCACATCCGAGCCAGCCTGCGGCTCGGTCAGGTTCATCGTTCCTGAATAGGCGCCAGACATCAGCTTGGGCAGGTACAGCGCCTTGAGCTCGTCACTGGCATGCGCCTCAAGCGCTTCGATCTGACCCTGCGACATCAAGGGGGCCACCTGCAGCGACAGGCAGGCCGCGCTCATCATCTCGTTGACCGCCGACGTGACGGCCATGGGCAGACCCATGCCGCCATAATCGGGGCTGCCGCTCATCCCGATCCACCCGCCTTCGGCGATGGCTTTCCAACCGTCCGAGTATCCGGGTGAGGTGCGCACGACGCCGTTTTCCAAACGCGCGGGTTCCAGATCACCGGGGCGTTGCAGCGGGGCAAGAACCTCTTCGCACATCTTTCCCGCTTCGGTAAGGATCGCGCTGACCACATCCGGGGTTGCGTCAGCGAATCTCTCGGTAGCCGTGATCTGATCGAGACCCACCACATGGCGGAACAGGAATTCATAGTCAGAAACTGGGGCGCGGTATGGCATGGCTTCCCTTGCGGTCTGTCGGCACGGCCGCACTTGGAATCTGCGATCAGCGCCGGTATGCATCTTTGCGTATTGGGATTACCTACTCTTCCCCATGTTGCAAGCAACCAAAACGCGGCGTCACCAGATATGATCCCCACCACTCTTGAGCTGACAGCTGACCCCAAAGGTATTGCCCGGGCCGCTGATCTGTTGCGTCAGGGCCTGCTGGTCGCCTTCCCGACCGAGACGGTCTATGGCCTGGGAGGTGATGCCCGAAACGGTGAGGCCGTGGCCGGGATCTACGAGGCCAAGGGACGGCCCAGTTTCAACCCGCTGATCGCCCATGTCGCCTCGGTCGAGGCGGCACAGCGGTTTGTACAATGGTCGGATCAGGCCGAGCGTTTGGCGAATGCGTTCTGGCCCGGTCCGCTGACCTTGGTTTTGCCGCTGAAGCCGGGGCACGGGGTGTCGACGCTGGTTACTGCAGGGTTGGATACTCTGGCGGTGCGCGTTCCCGCGCATCCTACGGCGCGCGCTTTGTTGGCGGCTGTTGACGGACCGGTTGCGGCACCCTCGGCCAATCCCTCGGGTCAGATCAGCCCGACAACAGCGGCCCATGTGCATGCGGGCTTGGGTGGTCGGATCGCCGCCGTTCTGGATGACGGCCCCTGCGGTGTCGGGTTGGAATCCACCATCGTCGGACTGGTCGGAGAGCCCAGTCTGCTGCGCCCCGGAGGCGTCGCGCTGGAACAGATCGAGACCGTCCTGAACACCCGCCTTCACCTGCACAAAGCGGGGGATATACTGACCGCTCCGGGGCAGTTGCAATCGCACTACGCGCCAGATGCGCCTGTCCGACTGAATGCTGAGATTGTGCAGGGGGATGAGGTTTTGTTAGGCTTCGGCCCGGTCACCTGTGACATGAACCTGTCCGAAACAAGCAATCTGACCGAGGCTGCGGCCAATCTGTTCGCCGCGCTACACAGCCTGAATGAAACCGGGCGTCCGATCGCCGTCTCACCGATCCCCGATCATGGGCTGGGGGCTGCGATCAATGACCGTCTACGCCGCGCCGCCGCGCCGCGCGACAGTTAGCTAGGCACGGCCAGCGCTGGCCGATAGGGTCAGCGGGTCGACACCCAGCGTGGCAAGGGCCTTTTCCCATTTGTCGTCATCGGGCACATCGAACACCAACTCCGAGGATGCATCCGCCGTCAGCCAGCCATTCATAGCGATCTCATCCTCCAGCTGGCCGGGCCCCCAGCCGGAATAGCCCAGCGTCAGCATCGCGTTCAGCGGGCCACGCCCCGCGGCCATATCCTCTAACACATCGAGCGTGGCCGTCATGCTGAAGTCTTCCGAAATCTGCATCGAGTGCAGGTTGGCATCATAGTCGGAGCTATGCAGTACAAAGCCCCGCGACATCTCGACCGGGCCTCCGAAATGCACCAGACGCTCACCTATGATGGGAATGCGACACGGGATGTTGAGCTGCCCCAGCAGGGTTTTGAACCGCAGATCAGAGGGTTTGTTGATGATCAACCCCATCGCGCCATCGTCGCCGTAGCTGCAGATATACACGACCGAGTGATCAAAGCGCGGATCGCCCATCCCCGGCATCGCAATCAACAGTTTTCCGGTCAGGTCCATGCGAGGTTTCTCTTGCTCGTTACCCCTCAACAATGACCCTGTGGCACTGGTATTGGCAAGGGAGCAAAGCTGATTTCAGCAGATTTCACAAAGGTGACCCGAACGTGACTTGGATTTCAGGTCCGCACGGCGCATGTAATAGGGTATGATGACTCGTATGAAATCCTCGGTTGCCCTTCTGATCGCCTGTCTGGGCCTGTCCGCACCCGCCTCGGCGCAGGGTTTGGACGGGGTTGTAGCGCTGGATGTTCTGGACGGAGGACGCACGGCCAATGGGACCTATCTGGGCGCGCTACGTCTGACCCTGAAAGAGGGTTGGAAGACCTATTGGCGCGCGCCGGGCGACGCCGGGATCCCGCCGCAATTCGATTGGAGCGGGTCCGGAAACGTGGGCGATGTGCGTATCACCTGGCCCGCGCCGGAGATTTTCGACCAGAACGGCCTGAAATCCATCGGCTACGAGGATCAACTGGTACTGCCGGTCGAGATTACCCCAAAGAACCCCGCCAAACCTGTGCGCCTGCGGGGTGAGATGGATCTGGGGGTGTGCAAGGACGTTTGCATCCCGCAGCGTCTAGATTTCGACCACAAGGTTGACTCTGATGCAGGTCGCAACCCCGCAATCGCAGCCGCTTTGGCGCAACGCCCCTACTCGGCCCGCGAAGCGCGTGTGGCAAAGGCCAGCTGCCATCTGACCCCAACCTCGGACGGTATGCAGATCGAGGCGCGGGTGACCATGCCTTCGGCCGGCGGGCAAGAGGTTGCGGTGATCGAGCCGGGGAACCCGGTCCTTTGGGCCTCGCAACCCGAAACGCAGCGGCAGGGTGCCACACTGATTGCCCGATCCGAGGTGATCAGCGCCTCGGGCGCACCTTTTGCGCTGGATCGGTCCGAGATTCGGATCACGGTTCTGGGCGCCAACCACGCTGTGGACATTCAGGGATGCTCTGCAGGCTGACCCTATGACGCAATCCCCCAAGATCGGTGCGCTGGCCGTTGTCCTGCATCAGGAAAACGTTCTGCTAGTGCAACGCAGCAAGGAACCGGATCGAGGCCTGTGGGGGTTTCCCGGCGGCCATGTGGAATGGGGTGAAACCGTCCTTCAGGCCGCAGAACGGGAATTGCTTGAGGAAACATCGGTCGCGGCTGAACCGCTGCATTATCTGGACAATCTAGATCTGCTGCGTAGGGATACGGATGGGCAGGTCTTGTCGCACTATTTGCTGGTCGGGGTGGCTTGCCGTTATCAATCGGGTACGCCCTTGGCAGGGGATGACGCGCTGGACGCGCAATGGTTTCCTATCGAGCAGATCCTCAAAGGCGACCTGCCGATGAGCAACCGTGTGGCCAGCCTTTTGCAGCTTGCGCTAAAGGCACACTAGGCCCCGGCCCGGTTTTTGAACCTGGCATAGAACATCCCGGACAGCAGTACGCTCAGGATCACGATGGGGATCGCTCCGGCTACAAACGCCCCTAGCCCCATGCGCAGAATCTCGGGGGCCTCTGCGCCTCCGTACAGACCAACCAATGGGTCTAAAGGCGCACCTGAAACCATTGGCCAGACCAGCGTCACGCCGAACCAGAGCAACAGCGCCAAAGCGGTCGCGCCAAGGGCGGCCTGCACCACACGGTCCCGCGCATAGATCGCCCGACGCATCGCGGTCATTGGACGCGCGAAATCGTTCAGGATCGCCAGCAGAGCGGGCACCAGTACCAGCACCAAGACCATTCCGAAGCCCAGCCCATAAACCAGCGTGATCACAGTCGGCTTGAGGAACTGCGCCTGTTGCGAGCCCTCATAAAGCAGTGGCGTTAGCCCCAGCACCGTCGTCAGCGTGGTCAGCATCACAGGACGCAACCGGTCGGCTGTGCCTTCGATGATCGAGGGCACCAACCCCCTCTCCTGCTGATAGCCGTCAATCGTGGTCACAAGGACAATCGAGTCGTTGACGATAATGCCCGTCATACCCAACAGCCCGACAACGGTGAACATGCTTAGCGGCACGTCCCAAATGTAGTGCCCCCAGATCGCGCCCACCAAGCCAAACGGAATGATCGACATCACCACCAGAGGCCGCGACCAGCTGGCAAACACCCAAGCCAGAACAAGATAGATGCCGGTCAGGCACAGAATCAGACCGGTGCGCGCCTCGGACAGGAACTCGTCCTCTTGTTCGCTCAAGCCCGCCATGCGCCAGTCGACCTGATATTCGCCCGCAATGCGCGGCAGTATCTCTTCGTTCATTGCGCGCCCGATTTCGGCAGCGCGGGCGGGGTCATCCTCGGAGATGTCGCCATTCACCGAAATCACCCGCAGCCCGTTCTCGCGCCGGACGGTCGAAAAGCCTGATTTACGCTCAACCGAGACGATGTCGGCCAGCGGGACATAGACCCCGTCTGGCGTGCGCATGAGGGTGCGTTCCAGGAAATCGGCGGTCAGCTCGCCCTCGGGCAGTTCCACGCGGATTTCAGCGCTGCGGGGGCCGTCGGGGAAGGTCGCGGCCTCGATCCCGTTCAACCGGTTGCGCAGCACGCGGCCCAGCGTTTCGATGCGGAAGCCCAGCGCCTGACCCTGTGCCGTCAGGTCGAGGATGTATTCCTCTTTGTCATAGGCCAGATTGTCCTCAAGCGCCGAGACCTCGGGGTATTTTGACAATTCGGTCTGCAAGTCCTCAGAGGCGGCTTTCAGCGTGTCTACATCCGCGCCGTAGAACTGCACATCAATCGCGTCCCCTCCGGGACCCGAACGCCAACCCCTGAAGCTCAGCAGCTCAACCTTGGGATGGCGAGGGACGAAATCCTGTAACTCGCCCACAAATTCGAAGCTGGAATAGGGGCGCAGGTCGGCGTCGATCAGCTCGATCGAGATACCGCCCAGCAGATCGTCATCCTTGCCCTCGGCCGCGGACAGACCGAACCCCGCACTGCCGCCAACCTCGGCCAGAACATATTCCAGAGGATTGCGCCCGTGGCGGTCCTCGTAGATCTGACCCAACTCTTCGGTGGCGCGCTGCAATTCGCGCATCATGGCAATCGTGTCGGCGCGGGTTGCCCCTTCGGCCATGATGAAATTGCCGGTGACCGAGCCACGCTCGGGCGCGTTGAAAAACCGCCAGTTCACATCGCCGCGAATGAACAGGGCAGCCTGCGTCGCCAGGATCACCAGCATCAGTGCAACCACGACATAGCGCGCCCAGATGACCCAGCCGATAAAGGGGCGAAACAGAGTGTCCCGCACCCAACGGAAGCCCCGGTTCACCACCCGGTTGGGCAGGTCATACCAGTGTTCCTTGGCCGAATGTGCAATGGCGTGGGACATGTGGTTCGGCAGGATCAGGAAGCATTCGATGAGTGAGGCCGCTAGCACCGCGATCACCGTAAAGGGGATATCACGGATCAACTCTCCGAACCGGCCACCCACAAGGGTCAGGCCGAAAAAGGCGATCACGGTGGTGATCGTGGCGGCAAAAACCGGCATGGCCATCCGGCGGGCGGCGCGTTCGGCGGCCACGATAGGCGGCTCCCCCAATCGGCGGGCTCGGAAATCGGCGTGTTCGCCCACAACGATTGCGTCATCCACCACGATCCCAAGCGTGATGATCAGACCGAACAGAGACACCATGTTCAGCGACAAACCACCGATATACATCAGCGCAATCGCTGCCGACATCGCAACCGGAATACCCGCCGCAACCCAGAAAGCAATGCGTGCGTTCAGGAACAGGAACAGCAGACACACGACAAGGCCAAGGCCGACCAGACCGTTGTCGATCAGAATATCCAGACGGTCGGTAATGGCCTGCGCGCGGGTACGGATCATCTCGACCGAGACACCTTCGGGCAGGCTGGCCTGCATCTCGCTCACCACATCCTCGACCGTGTGCTGGATCGCGATGGCATCCCCCAGATTGGACCGGTCCACCCGTACCGACATGGCCGGGTTGTCGCCGACAAAGTAACTGCGGTTGCGATTGACCCCTTCCACCCGGATCTGCGCCACGTCGCCGACAAACAGTTTCGATCCGTCCGCAAAGGTCCTCAGAGCGATGGTCTCGATCTCTTCCGGCGTACGCTTTTCTGCGCCGGTCCGGATGCGCGCGTTGGCGCCCGTCACGTCCCCCGCTGGGCTGGCATTGACCTCAGCCGAAATAGCCGAGGCGATGTCGGCCAAAGCCACATCATTGGCAATCAGCTGCGCTGTGGGCACCTCAACCACCACACGCGGGGCGGCCAGACCGCGGATCGTTGTCCGGGTCACGCCAGCGGCAAACAGGCGGTTGATCAGCTCATCGGTGAACTTGGCCAGTTGGTCCGGATCAACCGGGCCGGTGACGACAACATCTGTCACCCGATCGCGCCAGGCCCCCCGTCGGATCGTGGGCTCTTCGGCATCTTCGGGCAGATTGGTGACGCTGTCGACGGCGGTGCGCACCTCCTCAACGGCGCGGGACATGTCCCAGTTCGGCTCGAACTCCAGCCGGATACTGGCAGAGCCTTCACGAGAGGTCGCCGTGGTGCTTGCCACGCCTTCGACCGCCAGCAATTCAGGTTCGAGCAGTTGGACGATGCCATTGTCGACATCTTCGGGACCGGCCCCTTCCCATTCGACATTCACGTCGACTCGTTCCAGAACCACATCCGGAAAGAACTGTGCACGCATATTCGGAATGGCCGCCGCCCCCAGAACCAGCATCACCAGCAACAGAAGGTTGGCCACAGTTTTGTGGCGGGTGAAATAGCTCAGGATACCTCCGGCAGCGCTGGGAATTTCGCGCATCATGGCGTTTAGCCCCCGGCCCGGTTTTCAATACGGCGCACCAGCGAGGCCGGAACTTTCGCCTCTTCCAACTGACCGAGCATGCGTGTTTTCTCGGCCTCGGGCATATCCTCGCTGGCCTCGACATGGGTGATCAGTTCGGCCCGTTTCGCATCGGTCAATTCCACCAGATCGGGATCGGCACTGGCCTCGGCGCGCAGGGGGCGCACGCGAACCCCGGACCCCAGCAGAGGGGTGCGGCCTACGACGACCTCGCGCCCTTCCAGCCCTTCGCCGCGCAGCAGAACCTCATCGCCCTGACGGCGGATCAGTTGTACAGGCAGGGCTTCTAGGCGATCATCCGCACCCAGCACCAGAACGGTTCCGGCGGCATCCAGAACCGAGGAAGGCAGGCGCACGACCTGCTCAAGGGGCTGCTCCTGCACCGTCACGGTCACGAAATCGCCGGGTTTGAACCCGGAGGCATCCTCGAGCCGCGCATAGATCAACCGCCCGGTCTGCCCCTCACCCGCCGAGCCGCTGTCGCGGCTGATCCGGCCCGTAGCGGTCAGGTCGGTTCCCGTGACCTCAAGCGAAATGGTGACTGGTGCGCTGATCAACTCTCCGTCTTCGTCCAACAAACGCACGAATTGCGCGGTTGAAACGCGGAAGGCCACCTCCAACGCGTTGGGATCCACCAATTCGGCTAGCTTCTCATTTGCTGAAACCAGGCGCCCTTCGACCAGCGTGACATCTGTCAGTGTGCCTCCGAACCGGGCGCGGATGGTCATGTCCTCCAGATCCCGCTCGGCCGCTTCCTGCGCGATCCGCGCGCGGGCCAGCAGGGTCGTGGCCTGATCCACCCGCGATTCCGCCTGCGCCAGCGCTATGCGACGTGCCAGTACGGATTGCTGAGCGGCGGCGGCGGTCAATTCGGCCTCTTCGACGCTGGCGGTTGCTCCCACGCCACGAGATTCGAGATCGCGCTGACGCTGCAGTGCCCTCTCACGTAGCTCGGCCTGCGCCTCGGCCGATTTCAATTCATCCTGCGCCAACAGCAAAGACCGTTCGGCGTCGCGTTCTTCGAACTGGGCATCCAGAACGTCCGACTTGGCACGATCCAGCGCCGATTGCGCATCCGCCGGGTCAAGTTCAACCAAGACCTCACCTGTGGTAACGGTGCCGCCATCTTCGAAATCATCCGCCAATGAGATTACGCGACCACCCAGCGCTGCGCGTAACTCCAGACGCCGGCGGCTTTGCACTTCGCCGAAGGCTTCGAGATTGGGCGTGACGGTCTCAAAAACAGCCGGGCGAACAGTCACCGCAAAGACCCGCTCGCGCGCTTGGGGTTGTTCATTCTCGCGGGTCAGGACCTCTTGCACGGCACCAGTGACGATCTGAACGGCAACAAACAGCAAGGCCAGCGTCAGCGACGCAAGAAACACACCGACCAGACTCTGCCTTAAGAATCGCATCTTCTATTCATCCCGGTTGCAAATGGGCTGCCCTGCGGAAAATGTAGCGGAGGCAGGAAATATGCCAAGCCACAAAGCGGTTATAAGGTGTTGAACGTGCGACCAGTCTACTTCCGTCGCAGATGTTCGTCCAATCTGGGCATTATTTCCACGAAATTGCAGGGGCGGTGGCGATAATCGAGCTGTTTCTCGAGGATACCGTCCCAAGCGTCCTTGCAGGCACCGGGGCTGCCCGGAAGCGCAAACAGGTAGGTGCCGCCCGCCACGCCACCCGTAGCGCGCGACTGAACCGCCGAAGTTCCGATTTTCTCCATTGAGATGATGGTGAATACAGTCCCGAAAGCGTCGATCTCTTTTTCATAGACGTCGCGATGCGCCTCGACCGTAACGTCCCGCCCGGTCAGCCCGGTGCCACCCGTCGAGATCACCACGTCGATTCCGGTATCCGCAACCCAGGCGCGCAGTTGATCGGCGATCTGGGCGCGCTCGTCCCGGATGATCTTGCGATCCGCCACCACGTGCCCCGCCTTTTCGATGCGGTCCACCAATGTCTGGCCCGAACGATCCTCATCAACCGAGCGCGTATCCGAGACGGTCAGAACCGCGATGCGGATGGGGATAAAGTCGATCGTTTCGTCGATACGTGACATCAGGCGTCAGGCCCTTTCCATGATTGCAAGCCGCAGCGCGAGCGCGGTGAAAATCCCGCCCGTCACCCACCCCATAATGCGTGAGGCGCGCGGGTTTCCGATCAGCAAACGTCCAGCACCTCCGGCGAACACGCCCACCAACCCGTTTACGACAAACCCGCCCAGCGCGATGATCACGCCAAAGATCAGAAACTGCCCTAGGATTGGCCCTGCCGCAGGATCAACAAATTGAGGGATAAAGGCCAGAACGAACAGAACGATCTTGGGGTTGGTCAGGTTCACCACCATCCCATCCCGAAACGCCATGCGCGTCGGCCTTGCTGGCCCTGCGGTCGAGACCGCTCCGTTGCGGATTGCGCCCCAGGCCAGATACAGCAGATAAGCAACACCCATCCAGCGGATGACATCAAACAGCCATGGCATCGAATTGACCAAGGCTCCAAGGCCCAGCCCTGCCAGCAGGACATGCACCATCAAACCCAGCGATATCCCGGCGCTTGCCACCAGCGCCGGACGGGGTCCGGATTTCAGGCCCTGCCCGAAGCAGAACATCATATCCGCGCCGGGTGTGAGATTCAGCAACATCGCGGCAGGGACAAAGGCCAGCAGAGTAACGGTTTCGATCATATCGCAACCTCAAACCAATTTGTTCTGGGGCCAAGATTGGCGATTTCTGAACGACCCAATGACCCGCGATAGCCCCAGCTATCGTGGATATGCCCACAAAAGACCAGTTCCGGTTGCAGGCGTTCCACCGCATCGCGCACGGCGACCGATCCGACGGACATCCCTTGCGACGTAGTATCGCCAAACCCTTTGGGCGGAGAGTGAACAACCAGCACATCCGTCCCATCGCAACGGTCCAGCATCTCTGCGGCTTCGGCCTCGCTCAGGTCACAGGACCAGTCGCCAAACGGCGTGACCGGCACGCCGTAGCCCAAGCCAAACAAGCGCAACCCGTCGACGGCCATGCCCGTGCCATGCAGCACATGGACGCCATCGGGGGCGACATCCATTAACTCGGCCGCGCTTTCGGCATTGCCCGGGATTAGAACCAGCGGTGCCGCTATGCCAGAAAGCATCTGCATCGCTTCATCCAGCCCCTGCCGCATGTTGCAATAGTCCCCGGCCCCGATTACCAAATCCGCATCGGCGCTGGCCGCCACCAAATCAGCCGCCCGGTTACGTGCCATGTGAAGGTCCGAGAACGCCAGGATACGCATCATCCAGCCCCTAGTCGCGCTTTCAGCTCGAGCAAATCAGCCCAAGCCTGTCGTTTCATCTGCGGCTGTCGCAGCAGGTACGCGGGGTGGAACATCGGGATGACAGGCAGGTCCAGCGCCTGATCCCAACTCCCGCGCAAGCGTGTGATGCCGCGTTTGCCCAAAACCGCCTGACAGCTGATATTGCCCATCACCACCAGCACTTCGGGTTTGGCAAGCGCCACGTGACGTTCCAAGAACGGCTTCATCATGCCGATCTCTTCGGGTTTTGGGTCGCGGTTCTGCGGTGGGCGCCAGGGCAGCACATTGGTGATGTAGACATCCTGCGCGCGGTCCAGATCAATCGCCGCTAGCATACGGTCCAACAGCTGCCCGGCCCGACCAACAAAGGGTTTACCTTCGCGATCCTCATCCCGGCCCGGAGCCTCGCCAATGATCATCACCCGCGCACCCGGAGTGCCATCGGCAAAGACCAACTGTCGCGCGCCGCGCTTCAGCTCACAATGATCGAACGCCTCCATCACCGCGCGCAGCTGGTCGAGGGACGCGGTACCTTGAGCGGCCGCTTTGGCATTCGCAACTGGATCAACCTGTTTGGGCTTTTCCGGCGCGGTTTGCGGGGTTGCAGGCTTCTTCGCCTTGGGCGTCGTATCCGGCAAGGCATAGCGATCAATCGGCGCGTCCCCGATCGCCTCGGTCGCGCCCAGTTCGATCTGCCATTCCAGCAGCGCCTTTGCAGTGTGATAGTCCAAGCCCGATTCCATGCCCTCAATCTAACCAGCTTTTGCCTGAGGGAAAGCGAATAGACCTTGCCTCGGCACCGGGACAGACCGACCATGCGGGCGTCATGCTGTCTTTTCTGCGATTCCTTCTGGTAGCTTTGGCGCTTGCCCTCGGCGGCGAACCCGCCTCGGCCCAGTTGCTTGGCGGGGCGGATCAATGCCGGGCGGGTCAGTTTGCCTGCGGCAGCCGCTGCTGCTCGGGCGGGCAGAGGTGCAGCTTTGATGGTCACTGCATTCCCTTGGGCGGAACCTATTGCGGCGGCGGTCGCAGCTGTGGCGCGTTCGAGCGCTGCGTCGCGGGTGGCACACGCTGCGCGCCTGCCGCGGCAAACGCTTGCACCTCAAGTCTTGATTGTCCCTCAGGCAGCTTTTGCAGTGCGCGCGGGCAATGTGAAAAAACCATACCCGACTTGAACCCCAGTTTGCCTGAGGCCCTTGACCCGCCGCAAATATGCGATGATGGCCTGACCTGCGCGCGCGGGTCGTCGTGCCTGCCGGGAGGCGGATGCACGCGTCCCGGATGGTTCTTGTGCGAGGAAACCGGATCGCAATGCCGCCCCGGTTTCAAATGCTCGGACCATCAGGGATGCGTTCCGATCAAGGCCATCGACTGTGGTTATGGAAAGTGGTGCAAACCCGGCGAGCAATGCCTGCCCGAAGGCGGGTGCGAGAATCTGCCCGAAGGGTCGGAACCATAGAGCGTTTCGGGTTTAACTTAAGACACGAATACCCTGCCACGCCTGCGGCGTTCGGGGGCACATTCGTGTCGTAGAGTGATTCAGATAAAACCCGAAACGCTTTAGGTTGCCTCTGCCCGCGTGGCTTTCTATAAGCGGTCCGATTGTCAGACAGGAGCCCGCCATGCGTTTTGCCCATCGTCACCTTCTTGGCATCGAGCATCTGTCGCAATCCGATATCACCGCCATTCTGGATTTGGCCGAAAAATACGTCGACCTGAACCGCCAGTCGACCAAGCATTCGGACGTTCTGTCGGGGCTAACTCAGATCAACATGTTCTTCGAAAACTCGACCCGCACGCAGGCCAGTTTCGAGCTAGCAGGCAAGCGATTGGGCGCGGATGTGATGAACATGGCGATGCAGGCCAGCTCGATCAAAAAGGGCGAGACGCTGATCGACACCGCCATGACACTGAATGCGATGCATCCCGACCTGCTGGTGGTGCGGCATCCTCATTCAGGCGCCGTGGACCTACTGGCACAGAAGGTGAATTGCGCGGTTCTGAACGCGGGCGACGGGCGGCACGAACACCCGACACAGGCCTTGCTGGACGCTCTGACGATCCGCCGGGCCAAGGGCCGGTTGCATCGCCTGAATATCGCGATCTGCGGCGACGTCGCACATTCCCGCGTGGCGCGATCGAACCTGATCCTGCTTGGCAAGATGGAGAACCGCATCCGCCTGATCGGCCCGCCGACGCTGGTCCCCTCGCAATTCGCCGAGTTCGGCGCCGAGATCTATGACGACATGAACGAGGGCCTAAAAGACGTCGACGTGGTCATGATGCTGCGCCTTCAGAAAGAGCGGATGGATGGCGGCTTCATCCCCTCAGAGCGCGAGTATTATCACCGCTACGGTTTGGATGCCGCCAAACTGGCGCAGGCCAAACCCGATGCCATTGTTATGCACCCTGGACCGATGAACCGCGGGGTTGAGATCGACGGCACGCTGGCCGACGACATCAACCGATCCGTCATTCAGGAACAGGTCGAAATGGGCGTCGCCGTCCGCATGGCCGCGATGGAGCTTCTGGCCCGCAACCTGCGTGAGGTCGCATGAGCGATCTGACCGTCGCCCCCCATGAACACGGCGTGATCCGCCTGTTCGCGCTGGACATGCGCCCGGAAGAGGCCAAGTTCCTACGCGAACCCGGCGCGGCCGATCAGGTTCTGGGTGTCGATGGTTTGGACGCCGATCAAATTGACATTTTCCCGGTCTCCGACCTCGAAGACCTTGGGCTTTTTGGCTATTTGCACGAGGGCGGCGGTGTGTTCGAGGATCAATTGGATCGCAGCATGCTTGACGCCATCGAAGGCTGGGTCATGGTCGTCCGCAGCGCGGCCTTTGGTGGACGCGCGGCGCAGCTGAACCCTGATCCTCGTCTGCATTTGCTGGGACTGTTCACCGAAGAGTCGACGAACTGGACCGGCGGTGCAATTGAAACCGAAAGTGCCAAGCCGTTCTCGGCCCCGCAACCGCCCATGGACAATGATGCCCCCCGCCGTGTTGGATCGGCCCTGATGGCGGTGATCGCTCTGCTTGTTATCGGAGGTGCCCTATGGCTGATCCTGTGACCTTCACCCCGGACAAACGCGCCTATGTCCAGACCAACCTGACCCTCGCCGCCATTGCGATGGCGGGCGCGATGCTGGTGCTGTGGCTGATCGGCAACCCCTATGTCTGGACCGGCGCGCCCGCCGGGTTGGCGGCTATCGGTTTTCGCGCCTGGTATCTGGCCTCGGAAGAGCTGAACAATACGTGGGAATTGTCTGACACCACCCTCACCGGCCCTGGCCCTCGGGTTGTCGCGCTGAACCAGATCGAAGCCGTCAATACAATGGGCAGCTTTGTTCAGGTTGTGACACGGGGCGGCGACAAGCACCTCATCAAATACCAGGCGAACCCTGCCGCCACCAAGGCCGCCATCGAAAGGGCCGCGGGATGAGCGACGGGTGGTGGCGACCCCATATCCCTAAGGGCGAAGAAGTCCTCTGGACCGGGCAACCGCATCAGGGGTATTTTCCGCCCCATGTGGGATGGGCTTACCGGCTTCTGATCCTGAGCCTCGGTCTGGCTTGGCTGGCGAACCCGTGGTTCGCCGACACCCTGCGGGACTATTGGAAACTGATCGGGTCCACGGGGTTCGTTGCGTTCCTCATGTGGTACGACCGACTGCTGCGCACCTGTCGTATCTACGTGGTGACCACCCGGAACGCATGGTGGATCAGCAAGATCTTCAAACCCAAACACGTCCCTATCGACCACACGTTGAACTACCATCGCAGCGGTCAGAACGTGGTGTTTTCGCGCCGCCTGTTTCTTGTATTCGAATACCTGTCCGACCCTGATGCCGCTTTGGCGGCATTGAACCAAGCCCGAGAGGCCTCAGCATGACTTCTGTCGTTTTCACCAATGCCCGCCTGATCAATCCGGAAACCGGCACGGACAGTCTGGGCTGGCTACACGCCGAAAACGGGCGCATTGTGGCGCTGGGCGATGGGGGCGCCCCGGCCATCAAGGGAGATGTCTTCGACTGCAACGGTAAATGCCTGGCCCCCGGCATCGTAGATATCGGCGTCAAGGTGTGCGAACCCGGTGAGCGGCACAAGGAAAGCTACAAATCCGCCGGTCTGGCCGCCGCTGCGGGCGGTGTGACCACCATCGTCACTCGTCCGGACACTTTGCCTGCGGTTGACACGCCGGAAACGCTGGAATTTGCCACTCGGCGGGCGCAAGCGGATGCGCCTGTCAACGTCCTGCCGATGGCCGCCCTTACCAAGGGGCGCGAAGGGCGTGAGATGACCGAGATCGGCTTTCTGCAGGATGCAGGGGCCGTTGCCTTCACCGATTGCGATCATGTCATCACCAACACCAAGGTTTTCTCCCGCGCGCTCACCTATGCTAAATCCTGCGGCGCGTTGGTCATCGCGCACCCTCAGGAACCGGGGCTGAGCAAAGGGGCCGCCGCCACCAGCGGCAAGTTTGCCGCCTTGCGCGGGTTGCCCGCCGTCTCGCCCATGGCGGAACGGATGGGGCTGGACCGCGACATCGCGTTGCTCGAGATGACCGGGGCCGCCTATCACGCCGACCAGATAACGACCGCCCGCGCCCTGCCCGCACTGGAACGTGCCAAGCGCAACGGGCTGGACATCACCGTCGGAACCTCAATCCATCATCTGACGCTGAATGAGCTGGACGTGGCCGACTATCGCACCTTCTTCAAGGTCAAGCCGCCCCTACGGTCCGAGGATGACCGGCAAGCGGTGATCGAAGCGGTGCGCACCGGCCTGATCGACATCATCAGTTCGATGCACACGCCGCAGGACGAAGAAAGCAAACGCCTGCCGTTTGAAGAGGCTGCCTCGGGCGCGGTTGCGTTGGAGACCTTCCTGCCCGCGGCCCTGCGGCTGTTTCATGCAGGGCAACTGGACCTGCCTACTCTGTTCAGGGCCATGGCGCTGAATCCCGCGAAACGGTTGGGGCTGGAAAGCGGGCGTCTGGCGCAGGGTGCGCCTGCCGATCTGGTTCTTTTCGACCCGGATGTGCCGTTTGTGCTGGACAGGTTTGCCCTGAAATCGAAATCGCAGAACACACCGTTTGACGGTCAGCGCATGCAGGGTAAGGTCCTTGCAACCTATGTGGCCGGCAAAGACGTGTACCGGAGAACCTGATGCCCGAAATCGACAACTCAATGACCGTACTCGCCCTGTGGGCGGCCTTGGGATACCTGATCGGATCAATCCCTTTCGGCCTGATCATCGCGCGCGTCATGGGGCTGGGCAATCTGCGGCAGATTGGATCGGGCAATATTGGCGCAACAAATGTTCTGCGCACCGGCAGCAAACCGGCCGCCGCGCTGACGCTGCTGTTGGATGGCGGCAAAGGGGCGCTGGCGGTCCTTTTGGCACGCGCCTACGCGGGAGAGGACGCGGCGCAGATTGCCGCCCTGATGGCCTTTCTCGGCCACTGCCTGCCTGTTTGGCTGGCCTTCAAAGGCGGTAAGGGCGTTGCAACCTTCATCGGCCTTTGGCTGGCGCTGGACTGGCGCGTCGGCGTTGCTTGCTGTCTGACCTGGCTAGTCTCCGTCGCGATCTGGCGCATGTCCTCGGCCGGAGCGCTGGCCGCAGCGGCGTTGTCGACCACCTGGATCATCACTCTGACAGACGGCACGACATTCATCCTCGGAATTGCCCTGACCTTCCTGATCTACTGGCGTCACAAGGACAACGTCGCCCGCATCAAATCCCGGACCGAGCCGAAAATCGGGAAATCGTGACCCCGCCAGAAGACTTTCTGACGGCATTTTTCGCCCTGCCCACCGGTACGTTCACTGGCCGAGCAGACGCCAAGCGTTATGTGGTCTCGCGGCAGGTTCTGGCCGGGGGCAAATCCCACAAGCTTGTCGCGCATGAGCTGGGCGGGACAGACTATATCAGCCTGAACCTCTACCAGACGCGAAACAGCGGCGCGCTACTGCGCCCCTGTGAAATGCCCGCCCCCAAAGTGGTGGATTTCGTATTGGCGCTGACCCCGGATATCTGATTGATATTCCGCATTTTTGCACAGCACCTCTGTGTCGTGGCACAATCACAATTCATTGTTTTGAACGTGATCAAGCCGCCTCCCATCTGCATTCCGTGGCGGCCAATTACCGGTCTCACAAGATAAAATCCCCGGGTCCGCAAATCGCAATTCAGGCGAGGTCGCGCGGCCCTTTCACGAAAGGTGAAGCTATGAACACGTTTAAATCTCTGATCGGCGGCGTTGCCCTGTCTGTTGCTCTGGCCACTTCGACTTTGGCCGCTGGTGTTGAACTCAACGCAAGCTCGACTGGTCTGGCGATGCAAGGCTATGACCCGGTTGCCTATTTCACCGCTGGCGAAGCAACCAAAGGCGACTACCGCATCACCACCCTGCACAACGACGCTCTGTACCGCTTCTCGTCGGAAGAAAACAAAGTGGCATTTGAAGCCAACCCCGAGGCCTACCTGCCCGCATATGGCGGCTATTGCGCCTTCGGCGCGGCCATGGGCTTCAAATTCGATGGCGACCCGAACCACTGGAAAATCGTCGACAACAAACTGTACCTGAACCTGTCGCAAGACATCCAAGAACGTTGGGAAGGCGACATCCCGGGCTTCATCGAGCAAGCCAGCACCAACTGGGAAACCATCGCAGACAAAAGCCCGGCTGAACTGCAGCAATAATCCGCTGAAATTGACAGCACGCGTCGGCGGCAGAGTGATCTGCCGCCGCATTTTATTTGAAGCTTTGAAAACACTAACTATCTTATTGAGACAGACCCGGATCTAACGGGCGGACATCGGGCCAGACGGCCTGAACGATCCAAGACCTAGTACGGAATATGCCACAAACGATGATCCGGTCCTGAGGCAGGGCCGTATTTGAGTATGTATATGCGTAGCCAGACCGACAAATTGGCGCGCGGTTATTTGGAATGAAAGGATCAAGACATGATAGGCAGATTGGCACTTGTGACAGCGGCGTCCACCCTGGCGGCAGGGGCCGCGATGGCCCAATCCTCGGGCAACTGGACAGGGTTCTACGGCGGTCTGCAGCTGGGTTATATCGACGTCGATACCAACGTTTCTGGTATTGATGGCGATGCTGCGATTGGTGGTATCATCCTCGGATATGACTATGATCTGGGCGACTGGGTCGTAGGCGGCGGCTTTGACTACGACTGGACCAATGTCGACCTCGGCCCAGCAACGGTCGAGGATGTATGGCGCATCAAAGTGCGCGCAGGCTACCAAGTGAACCCTCAGGGTCTTCTTTACGGTGTTGGCGGCTATGCGGATGCAGGCACCGACAATCTGGGCAGCGACAATGGCTGGTTCATTGGTGCAGGCTATGAACAGATTGTAGCCCCGAATGTCAGCATCGCAGGCGAGTTGCTGTATCACGAGTTCGACAACTTCAACTCGTCCGGTGTGGATGTCGACGCCACAACGCTTCAGATCCGAGCGGCCTACCGCTTCTGAATTTTCCGGTTTTCGAACTGGACCAGGCCCGGCGTCTTGCGCCGGGTCTTTGCGTTTACAAATCCAGAATTGTGCTGCCGGTGGTTTGCCGCGCCTCTAGCGCGCGGTGCGCTTCGGCAATCTGATCCAGAGGGAAGCGTTGGTCGATGTGGATCTTGACCTCTCCGCCCTGAACCTTGCCAAACAACCGCCGCGCCATCGCCTGACAGACCGCGTGATCGGCAATATGTGTAAACAGGGTCGGGCGGGTGATCTTGAGCGAGCCTTTCTGCCCAAGAATGCCGATATTCACCGGCGGCACCGGCCCGGATGCATTGCCGAAGGATATCATCATGCCCAAAGGCTTCAGACAGTCCAATGAGCCGTCAAACGTATCGGCCCCGACGGAATCCATCACCACATCGACACCTTTGCCACCGGTCAGTTCGGCGACGCGTTCGGCGAAGTTCTCGGTGCGGTAGTTGATGCAATGGGCCGCACCGTTAAATTGCGCCAGACTGCATTTTTCATCTGTCCCTGCGGTTCCGATCAGCTTAATGCCCTCGGATTTCGCCCATTGGCAGGCGATCAGGCCGACACCGCCTGCAGCCGCGTGAAACAGAACCGTGTCGCCGCGTTTCAAGGGGGTGGTACGATGGAACAGATATTCGACTGTAAGACCTTTCAACATCATCCCTGCGGCAATTTCCGAAGGGATGATGTCCGGCAGTGGGCATACCTGCGCCGCGGGCATCACCCGCGCCTCGCAATAGGCGCCGGACGGGGCGCTGGCATAGGCCGCGCGTTGGCCCGGCTGCAAATGCGTCACGCCTTCGCCGACTGCCTCGATCACGCCTGCAGCCTCCATGCCCAACGCATGCGGCAATTCAAGGGGATAGAGGCCCGTTCGTTGATAGACATCAATGAAGTTCAACCCGCACGCCTCGTGGCGAATGCGAATCTCGCCGGGGCCGGGATCGCCCAAAGGTTGGTCCTTGATCTGTAGGATCTCAGGTCCGCCGAATTCCTCAATGACAACTGTACGCGCAGTTTGCTGCATTCTGACCTCCTCTTGCCTAAGCTCAAGCTAACACGCCTGCGCGGCAAGACAATCCGGGCGATGCGGCGGCGGCAATTCGGGAATTTCCAAAACTGTGCTATACTGCATACAGGCGTTGCCGGCTGGTCCGGCCACGAGCAACCCTCAGCCGGATCCATTCTGCGGCGCACCACTCGCCAAGGAAGGGAACAAAATGGCAAAAACTATCGGTAACCCGATCAGCTGGGCGGCCCAAAGCCTTGGCGCAACCAGCGATCACGTCTCGGAAAGCGTCTCGCACCTGGGCAGTTCGGACGTGCGCCACCTGCCCATGGTGCAGCCACTCACATTCGACGACCTGAAATACTGCCTGAGGGCCGGATACGCGGACTTTCTGGAAACCCGCGCGGATGCGATCTTTATTGTGCTGATCTACCCGATTGCCGGGCTGTTGATGGTGGGGTTTGCGATGAACATGGACTTGGTGCCCTTGCTGGCCCCACTGATCGCAGGCTTTGCCCTGATCGGCCCGATCGCAGCCGTTGGTCTTTATGAAATCAGCCGCAAGCGCGAACAAGGCGGAGAGGTCCATTGGCTGGACGCGTTCGGTGTGTTCCGATCGCCCTCCTTCGGGGCCATTCTGGCGCTCGGGTTCTACTTGGTCCTTCTGCTGCTTGTCTGGCTGATGGTCGCCCAGAGCGTCTATGCGCAGACGCTCGGCCCCGAACCGCCTGCCTCGCTGGGCGCGTTTGCGACCGAGGTTCTGACCACCGGCGCGGGGTGGACAATGGTCATCTTTGGCACCGCTGCGGGGTTCTTTTTCGCTTTGATTGCGCTGGCGGTCAGCGTAGTCAGCTTCCCGCTTCTGCTGGACCGTAAAGTAGGGCTGCCCGTGGCCGTTGTGACATCCGTTCGCGTGCTGCGCCACAATCCCGGCGTCGTCATGGGCTGGGGTTTCATCGTCGCGACCCTGCTGGTGCTGGGCGCGATCCCGATGCTGCTGGGGCTGATCATAGTAATGCCCGTTCTGGGTCACGCAACATGGCACCTCTATCGGCGCGCCGTGGCGTGACCCAAAAGGCGTCAGCCTGAGACGTTCAGAACGATCTTGCCAATATGCCGCGAGCTTTCCATGAGCGCGTGCGCCGCGGCAGCCTCGGCCAGAGGGAATTCGCTGTGCATCACCGGCGCGACCTTGCCTGCAGAGAGAAGCGGCCAGACGGCCTCGTGCAGGTCCTGAGCGATCTTTGCCTTGGCCAGATCGCTTTGCGGACGCAGCGTGCTGCCGGTTAGCGTTAGGCGTTTCACCATCATCAGGGCAAAGTTCAACTCGGCCACGGGTCCTTGCAAAAAGGCGATCTGAACCAGACGTCCATCCTCGGCCAGCGCTTTCACGTTGCGCGGGATATAGTCACCGCCAACCATATCGAGGATCAGGTTCGCGCCCCCTTCGGCCCGCATGACCCCGACAAAATCCTCATCCCGGTAATTAATCGCTTTTTCGGCCCCCAAGTTCAAACAGGCCTCACATTTCTCAGCCGAGCCCGCCGTCGCAAAGACACGCGCGCCAAACGCGTTCGCCAGTTGGATCGCCGTCGTCCCAATACCGCTTGAGCCACCATGGACAAGGAACCGCTCACCCGCTTTTAGGCCGCCGCGTGTGAAGACATTCGACCAGACAGTGAAAAAGGTCTCGGGCAGGCAGGCGGCTTGCTTTAGGTCCATGCCATCGGGGACAGGCAAGCAATGCGCGGCGGGCGTGGCGACATATTCGGCATATCCGCCGCCCGGAAGCAGCGCGCAGACTTTGTCACCGATCGAGAGCTCCTCAACACCCGCGCCAAGGGCAACCACTTCGCCCGAGGCTTCAAGCCCCGGCAGATCGCTTGCACCAGGAGGCGGATCATAGGCCCCCGCGCGCTGCAACGCGTCCGGTCGGTTGACACCGGCATAGGCCACCTTCAACACGACTTGACCGGCCGCCGGCTCAGGAATCGGTCGTTCGGTTAGTTGCAGGACATCAGGGCCGCCGGGCTCGGTGATTTCGACGGCACGCATTGTCTGGGTTTCGGGCGAGGTCATGGGCAAATCTCCTTTGCCCAATGCCTAGCAGGCCAAAAAGCAAAGGCCCAGATGCTTACTTGCGCGGGTTCAACATCCCCGGCAAATCAGCCCGCATCTTCATCGGAGGTTTCACCTGAGCTGCAAACCAATTCGGAACGGCCAGCAAGGGCTTGAGCAGCGGGTTGCCGTTCACCTGCGCCTTGAGCTTTTCGAACTGCATCACGTTTTCGATGCGACGATCCAGAAACGCCCAACTGTTCTGGTGATCCGGCGAATCATCCCCCAGCCAAAACAGCAACGTCGACGAATAGACCCCCGAAAGGGTTGCGCGCTTGGTGTACCAATTTACATCATCCGACGTATCACCCAGCGCATCCCAGATCAGATCACAGGTGCCCCAAACGGCCTTGGCCCCGTCCGCGGCGTGGTTGGGCAGTGAAAACAGGGTCATGCCCCGGCGCACCAGCTCCTTGTCCTCGACCGCCTCAAGTCGGAACCGAACGGCGGCGGCAACCTTTTCGCGAAACTTCAGCTCGCTCATGTCGGTGGACTTGATTCTGTCCAGCATGACTTGATCGCCCCGCGCGTGGTAGGCCAGCGCCAGATCGACCGCGCCGCGCGGGCAGATCGCACGGGCCAGACCGTCATCCAGATCGCAATCGACAACGGCCGCGCGGAAACTGGCCTCGGACCAGCCATCGAACGGAACATGCATCAGGATCGCGTCCAGCAGCTGTTGTTTGGTGTCTTCGTAAGTGACGGTCATGGCGGTTCTCCGGTGCTTGGGCACAGTACTAGACAAGATAGAGCGGCTTTGCTATACGGCCAACTCCTGCAATTTCCTTGCAACTCTATCTAGAAAGGTGGTGACAACCACATGCAGGTTAGTGTTCGCGACAATAACGTCGATCAGGCGCTTCGTGCCCTGAAGAAAAAGCTGCAGCGCGAAGGCGTGTTCCGTGAAATGAAGCTGAAGCAACATTTCGAGAAACCGTCCGAGAAAAAAGCGCGCGAGAAGGCTGAAGCGATCCGTCGTGCCCGTAAACTGGCACGTAAGAAAGCACAGCGCGAAGGTTTGCTCTAAGTACCTGACGCTCGTCCAGCTTTGGATGACACTATTTGACGACCCCCGAGGCATCGCCCGGGGGTTTGTCGTTTCTAAGTGCGTTTTTGCCCGCGCCCCTGCACAACCAGTGCGATAACTCGCCGAGCCTTAGTCTCGCCTCTTTCTCGGCGTTTTCCAGCGCAGCGAATCTGCGTCCGACTGCACCGACCCGCCGAAAAGCGCCGATTTTCATCGCCTCTCTGTTCATGTCTTTGGTGGCCCCGATAACTGGGCTCGTCCACTCAGACAAAACATAAAACGGAGGCAAAAATGTCTACAGCAAGTGAAGTAGAACGAGAGATGCTGGCGCTCATCAACCAAGAGCGCACATCCCGCGGTCTGGACCCCCTGCAACTTGAAAGACAGCTTAACGAGTCATCAGAAGACCACAGCGCATGGATGCTGAATACGGACCGGTTCAGCCACACCGGATCGGGCGGATCCAGCGCAACCCAGCGCATGCAGTCGGCCGGTTTCGATCTGGAAGGCAGCTGGCGCACGGGCGAGAATATCGCCTGGCAATCCGAGCGCGGCGCCCCAGGCATCAGCGATGATGTCGCGCAACTGCATCAGAACCTGATGAACAGCCCCGGCCACAGGGCCAACATTCTGAACCCCGATTTCAAATATATCGGGATCGGGGTTGAGACGGGCGACATGCAGGGCTTTGACGCGGTCATGGTGACGCAGAACTTTGCCACCACTGACGCAGAGGTCGTGTTGGACAGCGACGACACCGCTATGACGCCGCCCCCGGCTGAAGATCCAGTGCCCGAGGAGCCGGAAACAGATGTGACGGAAACCGAAGACGCAACTCAGGAACAACCGGTAACCGATGTCACCGAGACGGAAGATCCGGAACCGGAACAGCCTGAGACTGATGTCACAGAGACAGAGGACCCGGAACCCGAGCAGCCCGAAACCGATGTCACAGAGACGGATGATCCGGAACCTGAACAGCCGGAGACTGACGTCACAGAGACCGAAGACCCGGAACCGGAACAGCCCGAAACCGATGTCACCGAGACCGAGGACCCGGAACCCGAACAGCCCGAAACTGACGTTACTGAGACTGAAGACCCGGAACCCGAGCAGCCCGAAACTGACGTCACAGAGACCGAAGATCCGGAACCTGAGCAGCCCGAGACCGATGTCACCGAGACCGAGGACCCTGATAGCGGTTGTTTCGACGTCGCAGCTTTCCTCGCCGAAATTGAGGCGTTCATTCAACAGCTGCAGACGCAGTTGGATCAATTCGCCTGGAATGATGACGTCATGACTCCGGAAGAACCCGAGGATGACTTGGATCTGGTGATGGTCGACGATATGGACCCATCCTCGGATGACAAGTCGTGCCCGGAGATGGCATCGGACGATTCCGGAGACGTCTTCTTCGTCAACTTCTTCAATTTCGATTGCATGATGGACGTCGCCTGACGGCTTATCTTGATGCGAGGCAGTCCGCTGCCTCGCATCCTCACAACACGATCAGTAGATCTTGGGCACGTGCAGCTCGTCGGGCAGAACGCGGCGTTCGTAGTCCGGATTGTAGCGGCGATCGGGCAGATTGACCCTCTCATGCGGAACGTCCGTATAGGGGATCATGGTCAGAAGATGCTCGATACAATTCAGGCGCTCGCGTTTCTTGTCATTACCTTCCACAATGTACCATGGCGCCTCGGGGATATTGGTGCGGAAGAACATATCCTCTTTCGCCTTGGTGTAGGATTCCCACCGGATGCGGGATTCCAGGTCCATCGGCGAAAGCTTCCACTGTTTCATCGGGTCATGGATACGCATAAGGAAGCGCAGCTGTTGTTCTTCATCCGTGATCGAGAACCAGTATTTCAGCAAGATGATCCCAGAGCGCACCAACATACGCTCAAATTCCGGAACGTCCTGAAAGAACTGTTCGACCTGATCCTCGGTCGCAAAACCCATTACGCGTTCCACGCCTGCACGGTTGTACCAGGAGCGATCGAACAGAACGATCTCACCGGCCGCCGGCAGGTGCGGCACGTAGCGCTGGAAATACCACTGGCTTTGTTCCCGGCGGCTGGGGGCTGGCAGGGCAACCACCCGCGCCACGCGCGGATTGAGGCGCTGGGTGATCCGCTTGATCACGCCCCCCTTGCCCGCACTGTCACGGCCTTCAAACAGTATACAGACCTTGGCACCGGTGTGCTGAACCCAGTCCTGCACCTTGATCAACTCAGCCTGAAGGCGCAGCAGGTTTCGGAAATAGACCTTTCGGTCCAGCATGTCCGGATGCTGTTCCCGATAGATCTTGCGAACTTCCATCGACAGCATCGGCTCGCTGAATTCGATCTCGAAGTCCTCATCCAGCGTATCTTCCAGCTCAGCCTCCAACCAGTCTTTGGGGGCGCCATCGTTTTCGTAGGCCAAGGTCAACTCCTTATTATTCTTCGGGTTCCCACCCTGGCAGGTTTGTGTAACCGCCTGATGTCATCAGATCAATTGATGACATCGCGCTGCCGGGATCAGGGGGAGGCGCAGCGCGAGGGTCTCGTCGTCTCAATTTTGGACGCCCCGCCCCGGGGATACAAGCCGTAGAATTGACGCAAGGCAGTCCTTTGCCTTTCTACGCGCAGAAAATAGGCGCCTTTCAAACCGGTAGGGCGGTTGTCTTGAACACCGTGCGCAAAGCAAAAGAGCTTTGCATCTGCGCCACTTTGGGCAGCCGTGACAGGTATTGACGGTGGATCCGGGCGAAATCCTCGGTATCTTCGGCCACCACTTTCAGGATGTAGTCAGCAGTTCCGGCCATCAGATGGCATTCCAGAACGTCCGGGATGCGCGAAACCGCCTTTTCGAACGCGTCCAGAACTTCTTCGGCCTGGCCCTGCAATGTGATCTCGACAAAGACGGTCGTCGGCACATTCATCTTGCGCGCATCCAGCAAAGCCACGTAATTGCGGATATAGCCGTCAGCCTCAAGCCTTTGTACCCGGCGATGGCAGGCCGAGGGGGACAGGTTCGCCTGCTCCGACAGCTCGGCATTTGACATTCGACCATTGCGCTGCAGTGCAGAAAGTATCTTCCGATCAGTCGTGTCTAGGCTCATTGCTGCAAATCCTTTGCGAGATTTTAGCAGTTTACGCGAAAATCTTCCGACAAAAAACACAAAGCCCCGTCTTGTTTCACAAAAATTGCGCCTTGAATTGCACATAATTTAGGCAGTTTATGAACGGAGACGGTGCAGATGAAAATCGGTTGCCCCAAGGAAATCAAACCCCAGGAATTTCGCGTCGGCATGACGCCCAACGCCGCGCAGGAAGCGGTTGCGCGCGGACATGACGTGCTGATTGAATCCGGTGCCGGCATTGGCGCTGGATTCGACGATGCCGCCTATGTCGCTGCTGGCGCGGGCATCGTGGACACAGCAGAAGAGGTCTTTGCCACGGCCGACATGATCGTCAAGGTAAAGGAGCCTCAGGCCGGTGAGCGCAAGATGCTACGCGAAGGCCAGTTGCTGTTCACCTACCTGCACCTCGCTCCGGACCCGGATCAGACCCACGACCTGCTGGCCTCGGGCTGTACCGCAATCGCCTATGAGACCGTCACAGACGCAAGCGGCGGTCTTCCTCTGCTCGCGCCCATGTCCGAGGTTGCGGGCCGTCTGGCGCCTCAGGTCGGGTCGTGGACCCTGCAGAAGGCCAATGGTGGCCGAGGCGTGCTGATGGGTGGCGTTCCCGGCGTTGGTCCGGCCAAGGTCGTCGTGATTGGTGGAGGTGTCGTCGGCACTCACGCGGCTAAGATCGCAGCAGGTATGGGCGCAGATGTGACGGTTCTTGACCGCTCACTGCCTCGGCTGCGCTATCTGGATGACGTATTCGGCGGGCAATTCAAAAACCAATACTCGACGGCTGGCGCTACGGCTGAACTGATCCGGGACGCCGATATGGTGATCGGAGCCGTTCTGATCCCTGGCGCTGCCGCTCCGAAGCTGATCAGTCGAGAGCAGCTGTCGACGATGAAGCCAGGTGCGGTGCTGGTGGACGTGGCTATCGACCAGGGCGGCTGCTTTGAAACCTCGCGCGCAACGACTCATGCCGATCCGATCTACGAAGTCGATGGAGTGATGCACTATTGCGTGGCCAACATGCCGGGCGCGGTGGCCAGGACCTCGACCATCGCTTTGGGCAACGCGACGATGCCGTTCATGCTGGCACTGGCGGACAAAGGCTGGAAACAGGCGTGTCAGGACGACCCGCACTTGCTGGCGGGTCTGAACGTTCACGCCGGGCAACTGACCTACTATGCGGTGGGCAAAGCCCTTGGCATCGACGTTGTCTCCCCCAACGTGGTGATCAAGTCGTAACAACTCCCGCCCCTGAAATCGCCTTTTTACCAAAAGGCGATTTACAGCGTTGGGCATGGCGCCACGCCTATTGGCGCGGCGCGGTTGGTCTTGATTGACACCTCATGCGCAAAAAACGAAAGCGCCGCACGAATGTGCGGCGCTTGGCCCAACGGGAGGAGGGCATTCCCAATGCCCGCGCGACGGGCGGGAGCGTTCAGCCCTCTTTGTGGATCTCCACCGAATGTGGGTAGGGGATTGAGACGCCTTTCGCATCGAAGGCTTCTTTCACAGCTTTGGTCAGCTCGAATTTCACATCCCAATAGTCCGCCGCTGCGCACCACAGACGTGCGGTCAGATCGACCGAGCTATCGCCGAGGTTGGTCACACGCACCCAGGGCTCCGGATCTTTGTGAATACGCGCATCCGCGTTCGCAACATCCAGAATGATCTTCATCGCCTCATCCGCACTGTCGCCATAGTCGATCCCGAACACCAAATCCACACGGCGCGTGTCATGTGCCGAGTAGTTGGTGATAATCGACCCCCAGGATTGTCCGTTTGGCACAATGATCTGCACATTGTCCGGCGTCACCAATTCGGTCGTGAACAGGTTGAGGTCTTTCACCGTCCCCGCTGTCCCGCCGATGTCGACAAACTGGCCCAGTTTATACGGCCGGAACACCACAAGCATCACACCTGCTGCCAAGTCGCTGAGTGTCCCTTGCAGCGCCAGACCAATCGCCAGAGACGCGGCACCCAGAATGGCCACGATGCTTGTCGCCTGGATCCCGAAAATCCCGAGAACAGCGACCAGAACCATCGCCAGGATCGCCCATTTGACAAGGCTGGCCATGAAGTTCCCTAGTGTCGGGTCGATCTGCGGCGTTGCGTTGATGCGCCGCCGCACCATGCCAGCGATTGCTCCAGCAACGATCCAGCCCAAAATCAGTACGATCAGCGCCTTGACCGCGCTCATGATCAGAGGCGCAAATGCACCCACCTGTGTTGCAACTTCATCCACGCGCATTTCCTTTCTCAAACATCAATCCCGCGGCTTTCGCGCGGGACTCGCTGAATTGTGAGTGAAAAACGCAAATCGGTCTAGGTGCGAGTTACGTCAGTTTTCCCCATTGTTCGCCAGCAAACAAAGGGTGACCTACACTGCACAGCTTGGGGGGCTGACAAATACACGGCTCCGTGCCTTACTCGAACGGAATCGCCCGAACAGGAGCTTTCGCATGCTGGACACCGCCTCTTTCCCGATCATGGCCAAATGGCCGCCGCAACACCCTGATCGCCTACAACTTTATTCCTTCCCGACACCCAACGGTGTCAAGGCCTCGATCATGTTGGAAGAAACCGGCCTGCCTTATGAGGCGCACAAGGTTACCCTGGCCGATGCCGATGTCAAAAGCCCCGAGTTTCTGTCGCTGAACCCCAACAACAAGATCCCCGCGATCATTGACCCCAATGGCCCGGATGGCACCCCCATTGGCGTGTTCGAGAGTGGCGCGATCCTGCTCTATCTGGCCGAAAAAACCGGGCAGTTCATTGGCCAATCCGCCACCGACAAGCATCGCGTCACGCAATGGCTGATGTTCCAGATGGGTGGCCTAGGGCCGATGCTCGGACAATTGGGCTTTTTCTACAAATTCGCCGGCAGCGAGATCGAAGACCCCCGCCCGCGCGAGCGCTATATCAATGAGGTCAAACGCCTGCTCAACGTCCTGAACCAGGAACTCGAGGGTCAGGACTGGATCGCCGGAGACTACTCGATCGCCGATATGGCCATCGCACCCTGGCTGCGCGGGCTGGATTTCTATGGCGCTAAAGAGGTCGTTGGGTGGGATGACCACGCCAATCTCACCGCCTATCTAGATCGGTTCCTTGACCGCCCCGCCGTGCAAAAAGGCTTGGTGACACCCGCCCGCGATTGACACCAAAAGGGCTTGCGACCATCCCGGCGCGCAAGCCCTTTTCGCAACCTAGCCCGGCAGTGCGCCGGTCAGAACATAGCGCAGGATCTCCACCACCTGGCGCGGTTCCTCCGCAACTGCCAGCGCGGCGGCATCGACCTCTTTCAACGCGTGCTGATGATCGGGGCCGTGCAGCACAATGATCGATTTGCCCAAAGCGGCGGCGTAGCCCGCATCAAAGGCGGCGTTCCACTGCTTGTATTTGTCACCGAACCGGACAACCACTACATCCGCATCCGAGATCCCCTTGCGCGTACGGATCGCATTCACCATCGCGCCCTTGTGGTCGTGCCAATACTTGTTCGGCTCTGCGCCCAAGACGGCGACACCACAATCATCACTGGCCGCGTGATCGGTCACTGGGCTGCTGAACGTGACATCCAGCCCCTCCGCACCCGAAATGATCTGCTCACGCCAATCGGTGTGAATCTCACCAGAAAGATAAACTTTCAACATCTTGCGTTTCCTCCCATGAAAAAGGGGCGCATTCGCCCCTTCATCTTTCTAAAAATCTTGTGACCGAGGGTGGATCACCCTTAGCCGCGCAGAACGCCGCCTGTGGCTTTTGACACCTTGGCAATGATCTTCTCAGCCACTGCCTCGATATCCTTTTCTTTCAGCGTCTCGTCTTTCGGCTGCAACCGCACGGTGATGGCCAGAGATTTCTTGCCCTCACCGAGGCTCCCGCCGATGAACTCATCAAAAACGCGAACGTCTTCGATCAGGGCCTTATCGGCCCCCGCCGCAGCGTTCACCAAAGTCAGAGCTTCGACAGTATCATCGACCACAAAGGCAAAGTCACGCTCGACGGCTTGCAGATCGCGCAGTTCCAGCGCGGCGCGGGTTGCGCCGGATTTACGAGGCAGCGGCACCTCATCCGGCCAGATGGTGAATGCCATCGCCGGGCCTTTGATATCCATCGCCTGCAGGATGCGCGGGTGCAACTCACCAAACACGCCCAGAACCTTTTTCGGGCCGAGGCAGATCTTGCCGTGACGACCCGGATGCCACCAGGCGTCTCCGTCGCGCAGTATCTGAACCTTTGCCGGTGCGCCGATTGCGGCCAGAACTGCCTCGGCATCCGCTTTGGCATCAAAGAGGTCAACCGGGCGGGACGCGCCGTGGACGTCTTTGGGACCGTTGCGGCCAACCAGCAGGCCGGAGATCTGTGTCTTCTGATCACCCGGTTCGCCGTCATGGAAGACAGGACCGACCTCGAACAAGGCCACGTCAGCATAACCGCGTGCCTGATTGCGCGCCGCCGCTTGCAGCAGGCTGGGAAGCAAATCGGGGCGCATATGGCTCATCTCGGATGAGATTGGGTTTTCCAGACGCGTCGCATCATCACCGCCGCCAAACAGCGCGGCCGAGGCCTGATCGATGAAGGTATATGAGACGCATTCGTTATACCCCAACGCGGCACAGGTACGTCGCGCCATCGACTGACGACGTTGTGTCGGGGTTATTACGGGTTTCGGGATGCCATCACTCACGCGCGGCAAGGGCTTGCCCTGCAGCTTGGTCAGCGATGCAATCCGCGCGACCTCTTCCACCAGATCGGCCTCGCCCATGACATCTGGACGCCAGCTGGGCACATGCGCCATCTCGCCTTCCAGACGGAAGCCCAGACGGGTCAGAGTCTGGCGCTGCTCGCTTTCGGGAATATCCATCCCGACCAAAGACTGCACTCGCGCCGCATCCAACTTGTAGGCCCGTGCATGGTTCGGAGCCTTGCCGGCCTCAACCACTTTGGATACCTCACCGCCGCAGATATCCAGGATCATCTGCGTCGCCTGCTCCAACCCTTCCAGCGTGTATTCCGGGTCGATACCGCGTTCGAACCGATAGCGTGCATCCGAGTTGATCTTGAGCGCACGACCGGTCAGTGCGATCTGCACGTGATCCCAGAACGCGCTTTCGAGGAAGACATTCACAGTCTCTTCGGTGCAGCCGGTTTCCTCACCGCCCATGATACCGGCAATGGACTCAGGTCCTTTGTCGTCCGAGATCACCATCATGCCGGGCTGCAGCGTGTATTCTTTTTCGTCCAGCGCCACCAGCTTCTCGCCGCCCTTGGCACGGTGAACGCGCAGGTTGCCCTGCACCTTGTCCGCGTCAAACACGTGAAGCGGGCGGTTCTGGTCGTAGGTCATGTAGTTGGTGATATCGACCAAGGCCGAGATCGGACGCAGACCGATTGCCTTCAACTGATCCTGCAACCACTGCGGGCTGGGGCCATTCTTGACGCCACGGATCAGACGGCCGGTGAAATGAGGCGCGCCGTCCAGCGTATCCTCGTCGATCGTCACCTTGATGGGGCTGTCGAAATCGCCGGGCACCGGCGCATAGGCGCGCTCTTTCAGCGTGCCAACGCCGCGCGCAGCCAGATCGCGCGCGATACCTGCTACGCCCAACGCGTCCGGGCGGTTGGGGGTGATCGCAATCTCGATCATCGGGTCGATCTTGGAGGGGTCATTCTCGGCCAGCCAATCGACAAATGTGTCGCCGACCTCGCCTGACGGCAGTTCAATGATACCGTCATGCTCATCCGACAGCTCCAGCTCGCGCTCCGAGGCCATCATGCCAAAGCTCTCAACGCCTCGGATCTTGCCGACGCTGATGGTGATATCCAGACCCGGGATATACATGCCCGGTTTGCAGACCACGACGGTGATGCCTTCGCGCGCATTGGGCGCGCCGCAGATGATCTGCAGATCGCCCTCATCCGTCGCCACCGTGCAGACGCGCAGCTTGTCGGCGTCGGGGTGTTTCTCGGCATGTTTCACATGGCCCAAGGTAAAGCCCGCCAGACGGTCCGCCGGGTTCACGACCTCTTCGACCTCAAGGCCAAGATCGGTCAGCGCCTCAGTGATCTCATCAACCGACGCATCGGTGTCGAGGTGGTCTTTCAGCCAGGACAGAGTGAATTTCATTGCTCGGGGCCTTTTTTGGCAGATATCCAGTCGGCACAGGCAATGACAAAGAATGCGCCAAGGTGCAAGCGCTGCGGGTCACGGATAGGTAGGGGTGCGGCCCAAAAGCTCGTCCAATTGCCGCCCGATCCAGCCGTGGGGGATGAAATGCCCGCCGGGATGGGTATCCAGCACCACCTGCCCCTGCGCGCAATCGGTCCATTCCACGCGGCTGAGGGTCAGGATCGGCACCACGCTCCAATCCCCGCGCGGGGTCGCGTCGTGGCAGTCGTATTTCGAGCGCCAAAGGGCCACCGGATAGGTCGTATCGCCATTCTCGCCATAGGGAAAATCCATCACCGTATCGCTGAGACCATGCACATGGCGCGCCTCCCGCGGGCCTTCCGGGCAGTCCTCGGTCTGGCGAATGCTGCCCGCAACGGCCAGCAGGGCGGCGACGTCATTGCCTGACTGGCAGACATAGCGCCACGCCATCGCGCCGCCGAAAGAATAGCCCGAGACATAGATGCGTTCGGGATCAATCGGATAGCGCTTGGCCACATCCTCCAAAACCCGGTCGGCGAAGGGCACGTCGCCGGTGTCCGAGGTCCAGAAATCCCAGCTTTTACCCAACCCGTTCGGGGCCACCAGCAGCACGCCCCGCAGCTTGGTCGCGCCCGCAATCCGCTGATGGTTCACCACCACGGTCCCCTGCCGCGCCCAGCCGTGGAAATGCAACAACACTGGCAGAGGCGTTTCGCCGTCCCACCCCTCAGGCTCCAGCACATGGTAAGAGCGGTCGCCGACCTCACAGGCCGTATCGCCATGGCAATCGGATTTCCAAGGCCCCATGGCGAGTGCCGGGGTTGCGGTAAGCAGCAGAAGAAGCAGTCGATAGATCATAGGCCGGAGCCTAGCCGCCTGATGCCAACTGTCACGTCACAACACTGTGGGAAGCTGTAACAAGCCGCGCTTTGGGCTTTAGTCTGCTTAATCGCTACCTGCACTTTTTTAATCTGCTCTAGTTCTTCGCGCTCTTGCCGAAACTGGATTCCATACCGGACGTAACCGACCAACAGACCAGGATAGACAAAAACAATAAGCGCAAAGCCTAGTAGCGCTAAGGTGATCTCAAACGCTGGCATGGTGGGGGCCAAAGACAACACGACAGGACCAATAAATAAAGCTAAGACCCACCGCACCGGAGCGCTCGTTATTCGCTCACTCCACCAATCGAAGTAGCGAGCCAGATAAACGCCCAGCGGATACACTTACCGCGACAAACCACCATGCAGGTTCGGCATATCCAGCGCCGCAAAGCCATAGTGCCGCAACCAGCGCAGGTCAGAATCAAAGAACGCCCGCAAATCCGGAATGCCATATTTCAGCATCGCCAGACGGTCGATCCCAATCCCGAACGCAAAGCCTTGGTAGATCTCTGGATCAATCCCACCAGCGGCGATCACCTTGGGGTGGACCATGCCGGAGCCGAGGATCTCCATCCAGTCGTCACCCTCGCCGATCTTCAGCTGGCCGTTATCCCAGGAACAGCGAATATCGACCTCGGCCGAAGGTTCGGTGAAGGGGAAGTGCGAGGCGCGGAAGCGCAGTTCGACATCATCGACCTCGAAGAAGGCCTTCACGAACTCTTCCAGAACCCATTTCAGGTTCGCCATCGAGATGTCTTTATCAATCGCCAGCCCCTCGACCTGATGGAACATCGGCGTATGGGTTTGGTCATAGTCGGCGCGGTATACACCGCCCGGACAGATCACGCGGATCGGCGCGCCCTGTTTCTCCATCGAGCGGATTTGCACCGGAGACGTATGCGTCCGCAGCACATGCGGCGGGCGGTCATCGCCATCGCCACGATGCATGTAGAACGTGTCCATTTCGGCCCGCGCGGGGTGGTGACCGGGGATGTTCAAAGCGTCAAAATTATACCAGTCGTCCTCGATCCGAGGACCTTCAGCCACGGCAAAGCCCAGCTCGGCAAAAATCGCGGTCAGTTCCTCGGTCGCCTGGCTGATCGGGTGGATCGAGCCCTCACGGCGCGCGCGGGTCGGCAGGGTGACGTCCAGCCATTCGGTGCGCAGACGCTCATCCAGCGCAGCATCGGCTAGAGCAGCCTTTTTAGCGACCAGCGCCGAGTTGATCTCATCCTTCAGGGCATTAAGCGCCGGGCCTGCGACCTGACGTTCCTCGGGGGTCATCTTGCCCAGCTCGCGCATCTTCAGCGCGACCTCGCCTTTTTTGCCCACGGCAGCGACGCGGATCGCCTCAAGCGCGTTCTCGTCGCCGGCCTCGGCGATTTGGCCCAGATATTTTGCCTTAAGATCGTCCATGACGCCCTCTGAATTTGGTCGCCAACCTGCTATCGGGCCAGCCCCGCGAATGCAAGCGGGACCGGGCGGATCAATAGCTGTATTCGGGGAAAATCCGGGTCAGGTCGCCGTTCCAGTCGCCATTGTAGTGTTCCAGCAACTCATCGGCAGGCACCTTGCCGGTGTCAATGCTTTCCTTCAACGCGTTCAGGAAATGCGTTTCATCCGGGACCAGACCCCCAGCACCGGGGAAAGCACGGGCTTTCAGACCAGCCTCAGAGATCGCCACGACCTCACGCGCCAGATCGTGCATGTTGATGTCTCCGACCTGGGCCTGCAGGCCTTTGACCGCCGCCTGAACACGCAGTTCCTCGCGGGTTTCAGCATCCCAGGTTTTGACCAGATCCCACGCCGCATCCAACGCGGTTTGGTCATAGGTCAGGCCGACCCAGAAAGCCGGCAGCGCGCACAGACGACGCCACGGGCCACCATCGGCACCGCGCATTTCCATGAATTTCTTGATCCGCGCTTCGGGGAAAGCCGTGGTCAGATGATCGGCCCAGTCGGACAGAGTCGGTGTCTCACCCGGCAGTGCGGGCAGCTCGCCCTTCAGGAAGTCGCGGAAGGACATGCCCAGCGCGTTGATATACTGGCCGTCGCGATAGACGAAATACATCGGCACATCGAGCGCGTACTGCACGTAGCGCTCGAACCCGAAGCCCTCTTCGAACACGAAAGGCAGCATGCCGGTGCGCGCATCGTCCAGATGCCGCCAGATGTGGCTGCGCCAACTTTTCTGGCCGTTCACCTTGCCCTCAAAGAACGGGGAGTTCGCGAACAGCGCCGTCGCCACCGGTTGCAGCGCCAGCGCAACGCGCAGTTTCTGCACCATGTCGGCCTCGGATCCGAAGTCGATATTGACCTGAACCGTGCAGGTCCGGCGCATCATGGCGCGGCCCATGGTGCCAACTTCTTCCATGTAGTCGTTCATCAGCCGATAGCGCCCCTTGGGCATCAGCGGCATCTCTTCATGGGTCCAGATCGGAGCCGCGCCCAGACCGATGAACCCCACGCCGATCTCATCGGCGATATCCTTCACCTCGCGTAGGTGGGTGTTAACCTCATCGCATGTCTCGTGGATCGTCTCGAGCGGAGCGCCTGACAATTCCAACGCGCCGCCGGGTTCAAGGCTGACATTTGCGCCGTCTTTTTCTAGCCCGATCAGATGGCCCGCTTCACGCACCTCGGCCCAGCCATGGCGGTCGCGCAGCCCCTCAAGCACCGCAACGATGGAACGCTTGCCCTCGAATGGCAGCGGTTTGAGGGTGTCTTTGCAATAGCCGAACTTCTCATGCTCGGTCCCGATACGCCAATCGGCCTTGGGCTTGCAGCCCGATTCCAGATATTCGGCCAATTGCTCGTGGCGCTCGATCGGACCGCCGCCGGACTGAGGGATGGACATGAACCGATCTCCGATCCTGATGTGTCTGTCTTATCGGTCAGTCCTGAGCGCAAACCGCGCCAGTGTCAATGCAGCCTAAGGTGGGCCGGGCGCGAGGAGGTTTTTTCCCAGATCACTACCGGATGGCGCGACCCGCCGTGGAGTTCGGCCAGCATCTGTTGCGTTTTCAACCCCGGCAGCGCCGAGAACACGTCGAATAGCGCCTCGGCCCCTTCTGCATTCACAGGAATGTGAAGCGTCGGTTGACCCGGTTGGTCCAACACCCAATGCGCCGGGCTTGAGGTTGGATCAAGCGCGAGTCGCTCGATCTCGCGCGTTGCCACCATGCCGCCATCCAGCGGGCCGAGATAGGTGATCTGCCCCTCATCGACGCTGACTACGCCCTGCCCGCCTGCGCCGGTACGGAACCGGGCACGCTGCACGCCGATCACGGTCAGAGCGACTGCGACAGCCACCAGTACCCAGCCCAGAACGCCCAGCAGACCGCCGGGTCCACTGACCCAGCTGAGGCCCAAAACCAGAACGAAACCGGCAGCGACAACTTCGCGCCAGCGCCAGAGGGCCAATTTGGCTTCGGGTCGAATGAAACTCATGTCGGTTTTCCTGTTTCAGCGCTTGGACATGGTGGGCGATCCCCAGCCCCCTCAAAATCGGGCCGAGCGGTACAGAGTTCAAGAGGGGGCTTGGTTTCCTGACCTAATCCCGGAAGGCGCGGTCTTTGACGCGGATCACCGGTTTGGTCAGATATTCCAGCACCGTCTTCGGCTCGGACAGCATATCGACCTGCGCGACCATGCCGGGGATCACATCCAGTTTCTGCCCATCGGCATCGGTCAGCGAGCCGTCCAGCTGGATCTCGACCACATAGACCGAGGTTTCCCCATCCGGGGCCAGAATCGTATCCGCGCCGATCCGCGTCACCCGCCCATCCAGCGCGCCATAGCGCGAGGCGTCATAGGCGGTGATACGCACCTTCACATCCTGATCGGGCCGGATGAAGGCGATGTCATCGGGGGCTACATAGGCCTCGACCGTGACGGTGTCGCCAAAGGGCACGATCTCGGCCACGGTCTGGCCTTGCTGCGCCACTCCGCCCAGCGTCGAGATCAACACCTGATTGACCACACCCCGCGCCGGGGCACGGATTTCCGCCCGCGCCAATCGGGCCTGAAGCGCAGGAATGCGGGTTTCAAGCGCGGCCAGCCCGGCCTGCGTTTCGGTCAATTCGCGGTTGGCGATCGAGCGAAACTCCCGCTTGCGGGCCACGATCTGGCTGTCGATCTCGGTCAGTGCAGCCTGCGCCATCAGAATACGGTTACCGGCGTCACTCAACTGCCCGTTCTGACGGCTGAGTTCCCGGCGCAGGTCGATCATAGCGATGGGGCTTTCGATCCGACGCTCGACCAGAGGCTGGATCACGCTGATCTCTTCCTCCAGCAGGCCGATGGTCTCATTGTTCACATCCTTGCTGATCCGGGCGGCCTCGATCTCGGCCAGCTTGATCTCGCGGCGGGCGTCCAGAACCTCAAGATCGGCGGTCAGATGTGCTGCCATGGCCGAGAACAGATCCCGTTCCGCGTTTAGCAGTTTCCCCTCAACGCCCTCGCGATCAGGCATGTCGAATGGCTCTCCGTCAATCTGCGCCTCAAGCCGGGCGCGGCGCAGGCGCAGGGCGGTGGCCTCGGATACGGCGGTGTCCAGCTCGGCCCGCAGAAGCGCGGGGTCGAAGCGCATCAGAACGTCCCCGGCCTCAACCGTATCGCCGACGCGGATGTTGATCTCAGTGATGGTGCCGGTTTCCGCCGCCTGAACCACCTGCACAAGCTGCGAGGGCACCACGCGCGCCTCGGCCCGCGTTACATCGTCGATCTCGGTGAAATAGGCCCAGGTCAGCACAACGGCCAGCAAAGTCACGACCGACAGCAGGATCAGGCCACCGGCGGCACCACGCCTGCCGCGCAGCTCGCGCGCTGTTGCGGTGAAATCTGCCCCGGCCATCCTTACGCCTCCTTCACGGCGCGCGCTGCCGGGCGGTTGCGGACCAACATATCGTCCTTGCTGCCGTCATAAGTGACCTTGCCGCCATTCAGAACAATAACCCGGTCGACCAATTGCAACAGGCTGGTTCTGTGGGTCACCAGCACCAGCGTCCGGTCCTCCGATAGCCAGCCTTTCAGGTTCTCGATCACCTGCGATTCCGTCTGCACATCCATGCCCGAGGTCGGCTCGTCCATCACAAGCGTCGGCGGATCACCAATCAGCGCCCGCGCGATGGCCACCGCTTGACGCTGCCCGCCAGACACACCTGCGCCGCCCTCATGCACCTGCATATCGTAGCCATGCGGATGCGCCGCCGCGATGCGGTCGGCCAAAGAGATGGCGGCCTTGCTATGAACCTCATCATCCGTCACGCCAAAGCGCCCGGCGATGATGTTTTCGCGCAGCGTTCCCGAGAACAGCCAGCAATCCTGCAAGACGGCGCCAATGTTGCGCGTCTTGTCTGCGGGATCCACGGCGCGCGCATCCAGACCGTCCAGCAGCACCGCACCGTCATCGGGTTCGTAGAGGCCCAGAATGAGGCGCGCCAGCGTGCTTTTGCCCGACCCGACAGGGCCGAGAATGGCCACCTTCTCACCGGGTTTGATCGACAGGTCGATATCCTTGAGGATCGAGCCCAAGGCCTCATCATAGGCAAAGCTGACGCCTTTGAATTCGATCTGCCCCGCGATCGTGCGGCGCGACAGGTAGCGGCGACCGGCCTCACGCTCGACTTCCTGCTGCATCAGCGCGTCGATCTGGCCATAGGCGACCCGCGCCTGATTCAGCCGCGTTAGCACCTGCGCCAATTGCGACAGCGGGGCCAGCGTCTTGCCCGTCAGGATCACACAGGCGATCAGCGCGCCCATCGAGATCACCCCGTCCCGTATCAGGAAAACGCCATAGAACACGATGGCGACCTGCGCGATCTGCTGCACCAGAAGCGTCAGGTTCACCGTGCCCTGAGACACCAACCGCGTCTTGCCGGAACTGTCCGCTTGCGCCCGCACCGTATCGTCCCAGCGAGCGCGCATGACCGGTTCCGCACCGGTGGTCTTGAGCGTCTCCATCCCCGTCAGGGTTTCCATCAGAACCGATTGTTTGGTCTGCCCATCAACACTGGATTCGCGCGCATAGCGGCTGAGGAACGGCTGCGCCAGCAGGCCGGACAGCAGAGTAATCGGCACCGCAATCGCCGGGACCAGCGCCAGCGGGCCGCCGATGGCCCAAATCACCCCGATAAACACCAGCAGGAACGGCAGATCGACCAGCGCGACCAGAGAGGCCGAGGTGAAGAAATCCCGCACCACCTCAAAATCCCGCAGGATTGAGGCCATGCGCCCGTTCTGCCCGCCCCGCGCCTTCATCTTCAGCGCCATGAGTTGGTTGAAGAGACGCTCTGCAATCTTCATATCCGCGCGCTTTCCGGCGGTATCGATAAAGCGCGACCGCAGGTTCTTGATCAAAAAGTCGAACAGCAGCGCGAACCCGACCCCGGCGACCAGCGCCAACAGGCTGTCCACGGCCTCATTCGGCAGGATGCGGTCATAGACAACCATCGTGAACAATGAGGTCGCCAGCCCCAGAATACTGGTCACCATCGCGGCGAGGATGATCTGAACATACACGCCACGCAGATCGCTGAACGCCGACCAGAACCAATGGCCTTGCGGCGTCGTGCGATCCTCCTCCGAGCGCCGGGCGCGTGAGGCGCGCAGGATCCAGCGCGCTTTGGCAATACGCTGGTCCTTGCGACGCCAGATCTGAGGCTCCGACGATCCGCTACTGGCATCTATGACAAGAAAGCGGTCCTTGTCTTCGCGGTCGAGCACCACAAACGGCACCCCATCCGCATCGAAAGCCAGGACCGGGAACAGGATCGGGTCGAGCTTGAGCAAGCGTGCCTTACCAAAATCAGCCTTGTAGCCCGCCGCTTCAAGCGCGCTAACCGCGTCTTTGACCGCGTAAGCCTCACTGCTGCTTTTGAAAACGCGAAACAGATCCGCTTCGGACAGCCCGTGGCCCAACCGCTCTGTCAAAAGCTGAAGATGGGTGATCAGCGGGTCTGTGGCGGTTGGGGTCATGGGAATATCACAAGGTTGGATCAGTCGGTTGTGCGACGCCCAGCGCATCCAGAATATCGCCTGTCACCGCAAGCACCGCATATTCAGCCCGGCGCGCCTGTGCCTCAAGCTGGATGACCCGGACCTGAGCCAGGTTCAGCTCGCGCAGAGCATCCAGAATCTGCACGATGGTCGACCGTCCGATGTTGAACTGCCCCCGCGCTGCATCAAGTGCCTGTTCGTTGATCTCGACCGCACGGCGGGCCGTCGCAAGTCGTCGCTGGATCGAGTTCGTCTCTTCTAGAGCCTGAGACAGATTGCGCTGCAATTCGCGGCGCAGCTCTTCTGCATCGGCCTCACTTTGCTGCAGATTGGCCCTTGCCGTTTCCACATTGGCGCGGGCCGAGCCACCCTGATAGATCGGGACATTCACGCCCAGACGGGCCTGCGCCCCATTGTCGATACTGCCTTCGTTGAAGTCGGTCTCAAGGATCGCGGACAGGGTCGGGCGCGTCGCGCGCTCGGCCACGACAACCTCTTGCTGGCGTACCTCACTGACGGCGACCTGTGTTCGTAGTCGCGGGCTGCGTTCGACCATAGCCTGCGAGGTTGTGCCCGCCAGAACCGGTGCCGGAGGGATGGTTGGAATGGCACTCGGGCGGCTGCCGAACACTTCGATCCAGGTGGCGGTTGCCAGTTCGACATCTGTTTCGGCCTGCGCCAGCTCGGTTTCTGCATTGGACTGGCGGCCCTGACCCGCCAGCAGATCCGCCACCGATCCGGCACCGGCATCGAACCGGGATTGCAAATCGCTGACCAACGCCTTGGTGCGTTCAAGGTTTTGTCGGGCCTGATCTTCAAGACGACGGTTGCGGTCAAGGTCAATGATGGCCTCAATCGCCTCAAAGCTCTGAGCGCTCAGCTCTGACAGCTCGCTCAACCAGGTCTGACGCGCCTCGATCTGGCGCAGCCCGACACGGCCTGAAACCTTGCCGCCGTCATAGATGATCTGGCTCAGCCTCAGGATCGGAACCGTATCCCCGTCAGAGGTCAGAGAGGTTTCGGCGTTTAGCTGGGGTCGGAACGCACCCCTTTCGGCCTCGATCCGGGATTGCGAGGCCAGAACATTGGCGGTTCCAGCCGCAGTCGTCGGCGACGTGGCGACAGATCTGCGCACCAGTTCGGCAAAGTCCGTGCGCGCGACGCTACCCTTCAGGTTGCTTTGCGCCGCCGCAGGCTGCGCGGCGGGTTCGGCTGCAGGGTCGAACGACTGCGTGCCCTGCAAATCCTCACTGCACCCCGCCAAAACAAGTGTGGTCATCACAACCGACAACCAAGTCTTCATGGTGCCAACGCTCCTGGTTTTAGTTCAGCGCCCTCCAGAAGATCATCGGTCAATGCATCCAGAAAGGCGCGGTCTTCTTCTCGCGTTACAGGAGTATTTTGCGGTTGGGAAGCAACCTCGGGCCTTGCCGTTCTTTTTAAATGCGTGCGTGACAATAACTGCGCATATGCCGCCCCCAGCGCACCGGATTTCGCAAGTTCAGACAGGGTATCTGCTGGCAGAGCGCGCAGGGCGTCCTCATCCGTTTGGAACAGCTGGCCCGTGTCACTGGCTTGCTGCGGGGTCGGTTGCAGAATACCCGCCTCATGCAACGCAGCACCGATTTTACGCAGCGCATCCAAGCCTTTGACAAAACGAGAGAACGCGTTGGCAACCGGCTCTAACCTCGGGTGCAATTGCGCACCGTCGTAAATCGGGTGCCCGGTTTCGCCGATACAGTCAGGGTCTTGCCAGATGCCAAGCACGAAACTGTCCGCGTCCGACAGAAGGGTGAACGGATACATGCGTAGCAAGAACGGCACATGGTTGAATTTCAGCCTGGCGTCCGAACGCAAGGGCGCAAGCGCGTGCCACTTGCCGTTGGCCTGCGCAAAATACCAGGGCATCTCAAGCGTTACCGAGGACAGTTCCGACGCCCCGACCAGAACCGAGGGCACATGATCAACAAAACCGAAATCGGAAGGACTGCGCCAGTGTAAACCGGCGCAGTCCTTGTGTGTCAGAGGTCGCGGCGTGATCGCGACGGGTGAAGTCATGGGCACCCTCCGGGGTGTTAAACCAGCTCGGACGCGGGTGGCAGATCGATCTCGGAATATTGCAGGAAACCTTCAATATTGTAACCACCGAGATTGCTGCCCGAAAGCCCGCTGACATCCGCATTGGTGAAGCTCGCGATTGTGTCGCCAAGGGTATAGTTGACCCCCGGTGCGCCACTTTCGATCAGATCCTGCAGCACGGCGTTGCCGCCTTGATCGAAGAACAGAGCGTATTCGCCCGGTCCAATCGGATCAAACGTTGCCGCGATGGAATTCAGGTCCGCCTGATCAGTCGCGTCATCGACCTCCCACGCGATCGAGAACTCGGCCGGATCATACTCGACTACGATGCGATCGCCGGAGTCTTCGCTATCGGTGAAGCGGAAGCCGTTGATCACATTGGTGCCCGAGTCGGCTGGGTCGATATAGATGAACGCACGATCCTCTGCCGGGGTGCTTCCTGCGATATCAACCGTATCGGCTCCATCCCCGACGATGATGGCCGCATTGCCGCCGCCGTTGAAGGTGACAGCATCGTCGCTACCGCCCGCCTCGATCCAGTGATCGACGCCTTCGATACGGATATCCTGCGCCGCATCATCGGCGACAACGATCAGATCGCGCGCGCCAAGGCCGAGCGAGTAGTCGATCGCACCTTCATTCGTGGCGCTGTCGAGCATTGCAGCAAGGTCAGCAAACGGAATTCCCAGATCAGTCAGCGACCAGACCGGGCTGCCATCCAAGGTAAGGTTGGCTGCGTCGACCGTGCCCGAGAGAACTTCGCTGCCGGGTAGGCCGGACAGAGACAACCCACTGCCGGTGACCGACAAGGCGTAGTTTTCCGCTGCACCAACTTCGAAGAATGTGAACTCGGTCGTCGATTGCGTCTGCAGGAACTCGGTGATGTCCGACGCGATAAGAGCAAGGTTCCCCGCACCAGCGACTGTCAGCGTGGCCGGATTGTTCATCCGCCCGGGTGTCAGCGACAGAAGCTCCTCCGCGATCGAGTTTTCAAGGTCCTGTGCGCGCCATCCGACCAGTGTGACAGAGTCGTCAGGGCTGAGGTTGAAGCGCAGGGACGGCTGACCGTCGAAGATGACATCCTCATAGTCCGGCAGCCCGAATTCAAAGGCACCATTCCGAGCTTGTAGTTGATCGACGTCGATATCGAAATTGTAGACGACATCATGACCCTCACCCACAATGAAGATGTCCTCGGACGCACCACCCGTATAGGTGTCTACACCGCCGCGCCCTTCAAGGACCGAGCCGGTATCCGCCGCCGTCAGTGTGTCATCGCCGGTACGCGAGCCACGAACCTCTTCGACATTCGACAACGTATGGGTAAAGGCTTGGCCGTCCCAAATACCGGTTGCGATACCTGTTTCCAGGTTCACCGTCACGCCGGTGGTGACATCGCCGCGGTCATAACGCACGACGTCATACCCACCAGCCGCATTCAGAACATCCGTACCTGCGCCCAGAATGAAGCGTTCATCCCGGTCCGAGCCGGTCACGTTGTCATCCTCGTCAAAGGTCCTCAGCTCGATCCGACCACCCGAGCCGGTCACGTTCAGGTCAATGGAACCACCTGCAAAGGTGATGTCGCCGGTATCAAGGTTTGCAGTCGTCGCGCCACCGCCCGTATCAATGCGGATGATGCCCGAGTTCAGATTGGCGTTAATGGTGTCATTGCCGCCCGCATAAAATGCTCCGAACCACGAGAAACCGCTGCCCTGAGTGATGTTGATCGTGTCATCCCCAGAGGTGCTCGAGATTCCCAGACCAAAGGCTTCGCCAGCTGCAAGCGGATCGGTAATGGTATCCACGCCATCCCCGCCCTTGTTGACCACACCATTGTTGTTGGCAAAATCAACGAAGGCCTCTATCGGTCCGGTCAGCCCGTCATAGCGCAACTCGACAAAGCTCTCACTGTCCACGTTTGACAGAAAAAACTCATCATCCCCGAGCGAGCCGTTGATGACGTCATCTCCATCACCGCTAGACAGCGGGTTGATGAAGTCATTGCCATCGGTTCCATCGATAACATCCGGACCGTCCGTTCCGATGATCGGATTGACCGCAAAGCGATCCGCGTATTCCTGCTGGAAGTTCGCAACCGTCCAGTCTTCGAACAGGATCGTCGCGCCATCCGGCAGGGTAATCCTGACATCATCGCCGATCTGCTCGGCGTTTTGCACGGCCAGAGCGACCTCTTCATCTGTGGCATTGTTGTCCAGTTCGATGTCGTCGATCCCGGCCTCAAAGTCGCGAATGATGTCATTACCACGTCCAACGATGAACAAGTCTTCGCCAGCGTTGCCCTGCAACGTATCATCACCTTCGCCGCCGATGAGGATATCCTCACCCGCGCCGCCAGTGATGGTGTCATTGCCACCGCGACCATCCAGGAACGCGTCCGTATCCGCCGCAGTCAGGGTATCATCTCCCGTCCGAGAACCGCGCACTGCTTCGACATTGGACAAGCTGTGTTCAAAAGCCTGACCATCCCACAAGCCGGTCGCGATCCCGGTGGCAAGGTTCACGGTCACACCCGTCGTCACATCACCACGGTCATAGCGCACGGTGTCAAAACCTGCGCCACCGTCAAGCGTGTCGGTCCCTGCACCCAAAATGAACCGCTCATCCGCGTCCGAACCGGTGATGAAATCGTCTTCGTCAAATGTCCGCAGCTCTATCCGACCGCCAGAGCCTGTCGCATTCAATTGGATGCTTCCGCTAGCAAAGCTGATCAGGCCAGTCGAAAGATCGGCCGTGGTCGCCTCACCACTTGTATCGACACGGACGATACCTTCGTTCAGGCTGGCATTGATCACGTCATTGCCACCGGCATAAACAATCCCAGCCCACGAAAAGCCAGTACCCTGCGTGATATTGTAGGTGTCATTGCCAGCGGTTCCGACAAGACCGATACCAAGAGATTCCCCGGTTGTGTTGGGGTTGGTCAGCGAGTCGAACCCGTCCGCGCCCTTGTCGACAAAGCCCGTATTGTTGGCATAGTCGATCGAGGCCGTGATCGGGCCGTCTAGCACTGAATAATTCAGCTCGACAAAGCTTTCACCACCCGAGTTCGAGAAGTCGATCTCATCATCTCCAGTCGAGGCGTTGATGAGGTCAAACCCATCATCATTGCCCTGCGGGTCGATGAAGTCATCACCAGCGGTACCGTCCAGAACATCATCACCAAACGTGCCGATAATGTCGGAACCACTACCCCCGATTTCATCTTGTAGATCCGCTACAGTCCAACCCTCGAACCGCACAGTCGCACCGGTTGAGACAAAGGTGACAACTACTGCGTCGCCATCTTGCACTGCGTCTGCAATGGCTTGATCGATTTCGGCCTCGGTATAGGCAGGGTCCAGCTCGATTGTGTCGATGGCGTCGCCCTGATAGTCCTGAATGGTGTCGTTGCCACGTCCGACAAAGAACGTATCCGCACCATCACCACCGATCAGCAGATCATCGCCAGCACCGCCGACGAGCGTATCGTCGCCGCCACGCCCCTCAAGCCGCGAACCGGTATCAGCCGCCGTCAGCATGTCGTCGCCCGTGCGTGAACCGCGCACGCGCTCAACGTTAGACAGACTATGGGTAAAGGCCTGACCGTCCCAAATACCGGTTGCGACCCCGGTTTGCAGGTTGACTGTCACACCATCGGTCACGACAGCACGGTCATAGCGCACAAGGTCGAACCCACCGCCCGCATCCAGCGTGTCAGTGCCTGCGCCCAGAATGAAACGCTCATCCGCATCAGAGCCGGTTACGTCATCATCACCATCGCCGGTTTCCAATTCAATCTGGCCGCCGGAGCCGGTCACGTTCAGATCAATCGAGCCGCTGGCGAAAGTGATATCGCCCGTGGTCAGATCCGCCGTGACATCTTCTTCCACCGGGCCGGTGGTCACCGCATTCACACGCACGATGCCGGTGTCCAACGTTACGTTGACGGTGTCATCTCCGCCTTCGTAGAAGATGCCCGCCCATGTCTCGACACCGTCCTGAACGACAGTAAATGTGTCGTCGCCCTGCGTCCCAACAAGGCCGATCCCGAACGCCTCGCCCGGAGTTTCCGGGCTGATCAGCGTGTCGGTACCATCGGCACCTTTATCCACCGAACCCGTGTTGTTGGCATAGTCCAGTGTAACGTTGATCGGGCCGTCCAGCACGGCGTAGTTCAGTTCAACAAAGCTGGTGCCGCCGGATGTGCTCAGGTCGATCTCATCATCTCCCAGAGAGCCATTGATGATATCGAGACCACCGGCCTCACCGTCGTTGCCTTCCGGGTTGATCGTGTCGTCACCGGGTGTGCCATCCAGAACGTCATCACCCGGAGTGCCGATGACGTCGGAACCACCACCTGCATTTTCGGCCTGTAGCTCGGCAACCGTCCAGCCTTCCAGCCGGAGCGTTGCACCGGTCGAGACGAAAGTGACCACCACAGCGTCGCCATCCTGCACCGCCGCCGCAACGGCTGCGTCGATTTCGGCCTCGGTATAGGCAGGGTCCAGCTCGATTGTGTCGATGGCGTCGCCCTGATAGTCCTGAATGGTGTCGTTGCCACGTCCGACAAAGAACGTATCCGCACCATCACCACCGATCAGCAGATCATCGCCAGCACCGCCGACGAGCGTATCGTCGCCGCCACGCCCCTCAAGCCGCGAACCGGTATCAGCCGCCGTCAGCATGTCGTCGCCCGTGCGTGAACCGCGCACGCGCTCAACGTTAGACAGACTATGGGTAAAGGCCTGACCGTCCCAAATACCGGTTGCGACCCCGGTTTGCAGGTTGACTGTCACACCATCGGTCACGACAGCACGGTCATAGCGCACAAGGTCGAACCCACCGCCCGCATCCAGCGTGTCAGTGCCTGCGCCCAGAATGAAACGCTCATCCGCATCAGAGCCGGTTACGTCATCATCACCATCGCCGGTTTCCAATTCAATCTGGCCGCCGGAGCCGGTCACGTTCAGATCAATCGAGCCGCTGGCGAAAGTGATATCGCCCGTGGTCAGATCCGCCGTGACATCTTCTTCCACCGGGCCGGTGGTCACCGCATTCACACGCACGATGCCGGTGTCCAACGTTACGTTGACGGTGTCATCTCCGCCTTCGTAGAAGATGCCCGCCCATGTCTCGACACCGTCCTGAACGACAGTAAATGTGTCGTCGCCCTGCGTCCCAACAAGGCCGATCCCGAACGCCTCGCCCGGAGTTTCCGGGCTGATCAGCGTGTCGGTACCATCGGCACCTTTATCCACCGAACCCGTGTTGTTGGCATAGTCCAGTGTAACGTTGATCGGGCCGTCCAGCACGGCGTAGTTCAGTTCAACAAAGCTGGTGCCGCCGGATGTGCTCAGGTCGATCTCATCATCTCCCAGAGAGCCATTGATGATATCGAGACCACCGGCCTCACCGTCGTTGCCTTCCGGGTTGATCGTGTCGTCACCGGGTGTGCCCGACAGCTCATCATCGCCGTTGGTGCCGGTGATCGTCTGACCAACCGCACCCACCAGAACCGACCGATCGGTTGCCGCGCTGGTATTGCCAAGCGCATCTTCGGCGACCGCAGTCACCTGGAAATTCGAGGTCGGCACATCCGCCGCAGCGAAGATGACCGAGAAATCACCATTCACGTCAGCAGTTGCTTGCTGGGATTCCGCACCGATTGTGACGGTGACGGTGCTGAACGCCTCGGCCGTGCCCGAGATGACCAGATCATCGGCTTGCTCGGACGGGTCGATGAAATTGTCACCAGCGACCGCGTCCAGAAGCGGCGCGTCAGGTGCGGTTACGTCAACCGAGAAACCGCCGCCATCAACCGACCCGCTGGACAGAGAGGTCGGCGGCAGAGTTGCCACGGCAGACACCGAATAGTCGCCGCTGGAGTCCGGCAGATCTGCCTCAGCGAAGGTCACACTCCAGCTGCCATCGGGGTCAACGACGGCCTGCTGATCCTGACCATCGATCGTTACGGTGACGGTGCTGCCCAAACGGCCCATGCCAGATACCACCAGCCCGGCGGCCAGTTCGGTCGGGCCAAACGTGCCCGAGACCGGGGTGATTGTGGGCGTCAGGGTCGAAATCGGCTCAACCGTCACGGCCTGAGTGGCCTCGTCACCGGTATTGCCTGCCGCGTCCGTGGCCGTTGCGCTGACCGAGAAATCCGCGTCCGGTACATCCGCCGCTGCAAAGGTTACCGAGAACACGCCACCATCGTCGGCGACGGTGGTTTCCACGACCCCGTTGATCTCTACCTCTACCGAGGCGAAGGCCTCGGCGGTGCCGATGATGGTCAGGTCTCCGCCCTGCTCTTCCAGGTCCAGAGCGTTGTCGCCTGCGACGCTGTCAATCACCGGCGCATCGGGCGCGGTCACATCGACCGAGAACCCGCCGCCATCAACCGATCCGCTGGTGAACGCGGTTGGAGGCAAGGTCGCCACGGCAGACACCGCGTAGTCGCCCGTCGTCGCAGGCAGGTCTGCCTCAGCGAAGGTCACGCTCCAGTTGCCGTCGCCGTCCACGACGGCCTCCTGATCCTCAGCATTAATCGTCACGGTGACCGTGCTGCCGGCGCGGCCTGTCCCGGTGACCGTCAGGCCGGCTGCCAGATCATCCGCACCCAGGACACCCGAGACTGGATCAACGGTCGGGGTCAAGGCTGAGACCGGCTCGACCGAGATCGCCTGCGTTGCCGAAGCGCTGGTATTGCCCAGATCATCCGACGCCACAGCGCTGATGGAGAAGTCCGAGGTCGGAACGTCAGCGGCATCGAATGTGACGCTGAACACGCCCCCCACACCGGCCACGTCTGTCAGGGTGACGCTGCCGATTGTGACCTCAACCGTCGCACCTTCATCCGTGGTACCGGTTACGGTCAGGTCCAAGCCACTTTCTTCCAACTCGATGGCATTGTTGCCTGCGACCACATCGAGAACAGGCGCGGCGGCGGCGTCCAGATCGACCGAGAACCCACCGCCCGAGACCGAACCGCTGGAGAAAGAAGTACCCGCCAAGGCCGCCGTAGCAGAGACCGTGTAGTCCCCCGTCGCGTCCGGCAAATCGGCCTCAGCAAAGGTGGCTGTCCAGTTGCCGTCGCCATCAACGGTTGCGTCCTGCGTGACGCCGTCGATATCGACGGTCACGGTGCTACCCACGCGGCCCGTGCCGGACACCACCAGCCCTGCGGCCAGTTCGGTCGGACCAAACGTGCCCGAGACCGGCGTGATTGTCGGGGTCAGGGCCGAGACCGGCTCGACCGTTACGGGTTGCGTCGCCGCGCTGCTTTCATTGCCCAGCGGGTCCGTCGCCGTGGCGCTTACCGAGAAATCCGTACCAGGAACATCGGCCGCGCCGAAGGTGACCGAGAACGCGCCACCCGCATCCGCAATCGCTGTTTCAACCGCGCCGTTTAGGGTAACCTCAACCGTTGCGCCGGCCTCGGCGGTACCGGTGATAGTCAGGTCCGCGCCCTGCTCCTCAAGCTCCAGCGCGTTGTTGCCCGCGATGGTGTCGAGCGACGGCGCATCGGGGGCTGTCAGATCGACCGAGAACCCTCCGCCGTCAACCGGCCCGCTGGTGAACGAGGTCGGCGGCAAGGTTGCCACGGCAGAAACCGTATAGTCGCCACTTGCACCTGGCAGATCTGTCTCGGCAAATGTAACACTCCACGTACCGTCACCGCCAACGGTTGCGCTCTGATCCTCGCCGTCGATGGACACGGTGATCGTGCTGCCTGCGCGGCCTGTGCCGGTGACCGTCAGGCCCGATGCCAGTTCCGCAGACCCCAGCGTACCAGAGACTGGATCAATGGTCGGGTCCAGATTCACCTCAGGCTCAACCATGATGTCACGATCAGAAGCGTCACTAGTGTTACCTAGGCTATCAGCAGCCTCGGCTGTGATGGTAAAGTCGCTATTCGGGATGTCGCTTGCATCGAACGTGACGCTGAACGAACCATCGGCGGCGGCGTTATCCGTCAGAGTGACCCCGCCGATCGTCACGGCCACAGTGGCGCCCACCTCGGCCGTGCCTGAAACCGTCAGATCCGACTCGCGTTCCTCCAATGCCAGAGCGTCATCGCTGGACAACGTGCCCAGGACAGGTGCATCCGGTGGTGTCAGATCAACATCAAAGCTGCCACCCGAGACGGCCGGAACGGTGAACACAGATGCCCCAGAGGGCGCAGCCGCAACCTCAACCGTGTAAGCCCCACTTGCAGCGGGGAAATCAGAGGCGTCGAACGTGAACAACCAATTGCCAGCGCCATCAACCGTCGTGGTCCGGCTGGCGTCAGGTGTCGCATCATCGCCATCGCTGAAGGTCACACGAACGATGCTGCCAGGGCGGCCAGTGCCGGACATGACCGGAGCGCTATCCAAGTTTGACGGGCCGTAGGTACTCAAGAAGTCCTCAGACAGGACAACCGGTTCCAGCGGAACGATATTGTCCGCCTCATCGGCAAGATCTGCAGGATCAGTCGTGGCGATATCACCCGACTCAACCAAATCGACCAATGTACCCTGTGCAACTTCCTGGTTGGCGACGATCTCGTTTTGCAGGGCATCAAGATCACCGGGATCCGCATTCTCTACGGCTTCATCAATATTCTCGTTCAGGGCCTGAACACCATTTGCGATCGCGCTGGCCTCGCCCGCTTCAACCTCAGCCTCTTCCAACGCTTCTGCAATCGCATCGGCGTCACTCAGAACCGAAGACGGATCGGGATCACCGGGGCCAGCCGCCGCGTCCAGCAATTGTTGAGCGAGCGATGCGGCCACGGCCTCGGAGGCGTTTGAACTGCCCTGAGCATCGGATTGCGTTGCCGCCGCTGCCGAGATGATTGCGGCAACCTGAGCGGCCGCCGCAAACGCTGCGGCATCCGAAGGGTCGCTGGCGCTTTCGATCTCTTGAACTGGGTCAAGCTCCAACAGGTTGGTGTCGCTGCCCAAACCCAGCGCGGCGGCCAGTTGCTCATTTGCTTCGGCTGCGGTCAGCGGCGTGTCGCTATCGGCGCTGGCTTCGACAAGGCTCTGTACAAGTGTGGTCAGCGGGGTGATGACGGTTGAACCCGCCGGTGCCGTCAGAGTGCCCGTGAACGCCTGGCCCGTCGAGGAATCCGTACCACCAATCGACACAATCTTGGCAGTCGGGTTGGACGGATCCAGGGTAATGGAATAGTTGCCCTGTGCATCAGTGGTTGTATTCGGCTCACCGGCGTCAAAAATCGTGTTGCCGTTCAAATCCTGAAAAACGGTGGCGTTGACCAAATAGCCGTCTACGACCGTACCCGTGGTGGGGGCAGTCGTCGATCCCGAGCCACCTCCATCGCTGCTGCCACCGCCACCTCCGCCACCACCGGCGGCTCCGGCCAAGGCAAGCCCTCCGCCGACTGCGGCCAGCGTTCCCCCGGACACACCTCCGCCCGCGGCTGCGGCTTCTGTCATCTGCAGCGCAACTGCCTCAGAGACCAGAACATCGCTGCCAGACACGGTGAAGCTACCCGCAGGCAGGCGCATGACGGCTCCGTTTTCCAATGTGACCTCGGCGGTGCCATCGGGCAGAACCTCAATGGACTTCACCCCGTCCAATGTGCGCAGAGACACCTCCGAAGACTGCGCTTGGGCAGACTCAGCACTCAACAAAACAAGGACTAGCGCGGTACTACCAGCGGCCAGCTTGGCAGCGGATTTGGCCGCCAGTTGCTTAAGAAAGTCGCCTCGCTCTTTGGTGTCGGTGGGAACCCGCACAGGTTGCGCCAATGTCTCTGGCAGCGCATTGATAGACTGATCGAATTCGGCTGAGACACCGCGCAGCTCAACAGTAGATAGGGAGAACGAAGGCGTGCGGGCCAGGCGGCCTGTCAGTTGCGACTGCATATTCATGTGAGAGGTGGCTCCATCGAAAATACTGGTAAAGCGAGGCCAAAAACGGACCCCGACTATTCGTCGGCGAAAATTTGCTACCTCACTCTAGGAAACAGGCGGCGTTCGCCCAAGGTAGAGATATATATACCTTCACAGGTTAATTAGGTTTTCTTTCAAAGCTATGGCGAGCGCCTGTTCACGGGTCGACGCCCCCAACGCCTTGCGCGCCAGTGAGAAATGCTTGTTCACCGCCGCTTCGCTGATGTTGAGACGTTCGGCGATGCGGGCCGTCTGACACCCACTGGCCAGCAACTCCAATACTTCTTGCTGACGTTGCGAAAGGACCTGAGTCATTGCTTTCAACTTTAGATTGGCTGGTGAGTGAATGGGTTCGGTAATGGAAGTGGCCAGCAAAGCCGCCAGCATCGTCAAATCGACAGCACTGTTGTTATGCGCAGCTTTCATACTGTCGCTAGAACAAAGCGTCACATAGACCCCGCGACGCCCAGGCTCGCCAAAGCGAGACCCGATCAATGAGGCCAGGCCGGCAGACTTCAACCCGTGATCCAGGGCGTATTCCTTGTCAGATCGCGCATCAACGCGTTTCATCTGGCCGGATTCAACAATGTGGTATTCGTTCTGCCAGGCCAATGTCTCGAGCATGGCGTCCACCGACATGTAGTCTTCTTCGAGATACTCGGTGATCCAGTCTTCTGGCATGTTGGTGTTCATCCAGAAGATCTGCTTTTTTATCCCGTCGGCCTCACCGACCAGGATCGCCTCAATACCCTGTTTCTGAGACTGCGCGACAGCTTCATTCCATCGGTCTTCTGCAGAGGTGAGTCCGGCCAAAGCATCAACGAAATCAATCAGCGCGTTTTTCATGACGACCAGCGGCGTCCACTTCACTTGTTAAGTTCACATTAAATCAAGAAATAGAGAAATTAAAATTTAGTCAACATTTTGATGCTTTTCGGACCCTGAAGAGGCAGTTTACTTTCAAAGGCTTGACCAGAAATGCAGGCCTGCAAACATTCATATAATTTGTATCGTTTTGAGAGAAGCTACCAATTTCTCGAAATCTGCCACGACAAATAATTTTGATCACGTGGTCGATACTTTTTTCAGACTGTATTTTCCTGCGATACAAACTCGTCAAATTGCCGCCACTGTCCGCGAGCAGCCAGGGCCTGCCCAAATTGAACTCACACTAAAACCAATCCCCCAAGGCCTGCTGCCACATGGTCAGCGCGGCTACCGCCGCCGTATCCGCGCGCAGGATTCGCGGGCCGAGGCTAACCACGTGCGAAAAGGGCAGCGCAGTCAAACGCATGCGCTCTTGGTCCGAAAACCCGCCCTCGGGGCCAATCAGAATGGCCCAGGGCTGGCCTTTTTCCTGCGCGGCCAATCGTAGGGCTGAACCGACCTCGGCCTCATTGCAGAACATCAATTGCCGATCCTGAGGCCAATCCTCCAGCACACGGTCCAGTTTTTGCAGATCCACGACCTCGGGCACAAAAGTACCGCCGCATTGTTCGGCGGCCTCAACCGCATGCGCCTGAAGCCGGTCCTGTCGGATACGCTCGGAGTTTGTATACTCCGTCTGCACAGGCATAATGCGCGCGGCCCCCATTTCTGCGGCTTTCTCGACAATGAAATCCGTGCGCGCCTTCTTGATCGGCGCAAACAGGAACCACAAATCCGGGGGCAATTGCAAAGGCTTGGTCTGCTGCCGGCAGGACAGAACGCCACCGCGCTTGCCCGCCTCAGAGACTTCGGCCAGCCATTCGCCATCCCGGCCATTGAACAGCGCAATCTGCGCGCCGATGGATTGCCGCATCACGCCGAACAGGTAATGCGCCTGCTCACGCGTCAAAGGAACCGATTGCCCCTGACCCAAGGGCTGCTCTACATACAGTCTGATCTTCGCACTCATGAGACCCTACATATGCAAGGCAATGCTCCAACACCAGACGGTCAGGTCGCTGATGCTGTCACCGGCAATTGGGTGGACACCCGCGCGCCCGCCTTCACCCGCCCCTACCTGCGGTTGAGCCGGGCGGACCGGCCGATCGGAACGTGGCTGTTGCTGATCCCCTGCTGGTGGGGGCTGGCGCTGGCGATCCTCAGCGATGGCACGCCGCGGCTGGAGGATGCATGGATTGTGGTCGGCTGTGCCATTGGGGCCTTTTTGATGCGCGGTGCGGGATGCACGTGGAACGACATCACCGACCGTCATTTCGACGCGCAAGTCGAACGCACAAAATCCCGTCCGCTCCCTTCGGGTCAGGTCAGCGTGCGGCAAGCCGTGATCTGGATGGGTCTGCAGGCACTGATATCGCTGGGCATTCTGCTCAGCTTCAATACTGCAGCTGTCCTCATGGGCGTTCTGTCGCTGGTGCCAGTTGCCCTCTATCCCTTTGCCAAACGCTTCACATGGTGGCCGCAGGTGTTTCTGGGACTTGCCTTCAACTGGGGCGCGCTGCTGGCCTGGGTCGCCCATACCGGGTCGCTGGGCTGGCCTGCGGTGATGCTGTATCTGGCGGGTATCGCGTGGACGCTGTTCTACGACACGATCTATGCGCATCAGGATACCGAGGACGACGCGCTGATCGGTATCAAATCCACCGCGCGTTTGTTCGGGGCGGATACGGCTAGATGGCTGAAGTATTTTCTAATCGCCACAATCTCGCTGATGGGATTGGCAATCATTGATGCTGGCGTGCCGGATTCACCGTTCTGGATTGTCACGATTGCGTTGGGCGGACCATGGGCCATGGGCTGGCATATGCTATGGCAGCTGCGCAATCTGAACATCGAGGACAATGCCAAATTGCTGATGCTTTTCCGGTCGAACCGGGATACCGGCCTAATTCCGCTGATCTTCCTCTGCGTCGCGCTGCTGCTCTGATTGCACCTGCGCGCCGGGGCCTGTACAACCCCGCCCAAACGCCCGAGGAGTCTGAAGCCCGCATATGCGTCTGCCCTATTTTGTAGCTGTTTGCCTGATCTTTCTCGTCTCTGCCGGCCTGTCCCTTTTGGCTGCGGGCTTTGCCGTGACAAAGGTCGAAGACGCCTCGGAATTCGCCGTCCGGCGCGCGCTGGACCTGAAAGGTCACAACTGGGCCGAGGTCGAATCCGACGGTCTGCGCGTCATCCTCACAGGCACCGCGCCGGATGAGGCGATCCGCTTCAATGCCCTGACCGCTGCTGGGACCGAGGTCGATACCTCTCGCGTCATTGACGAGATGGACGTGGCCGCCACCTCGGAGCTGGCCGCCCCCAGGTTTTCCGTGGAAATCTTGCGCAATGATAGCGGTGTCTCGGTGATCGGCCTGATCCCGGCCAGCGAGGACCGTGAGTCCCTTATGGACGGGTTACAGGCGCTGGACGGCGACCATACCGTCTCGGACCTAGTTGAGACAGCCGACTACCCAAAACCCGATGGCTGGGACGATGCGCTGGCCTATGCCGTGCTGGCCCTGTCCGACCTGCCCCGCGCCAAGATCTCGGCCAGCCCCGGCCTTGTCCGGATCACTGCCATTGCCAACAGCCAGCAGGAAAAAGACAGGTTGGAGCAAGATCTGACCCGCGCCGCGCCGCCAAGTGTCCGCATCGGTTTGTCCATATCAGCCCCGCGTCCGGTGATCACGCCCTTTACCCTGCGCTACCTGATTGACGAGGCCGGAGGGCAGTTCGACGCCTGTTCCGCCCAGGATGAAGACGCCCGTGATCAGATCATCGCAGTAGCGGAGGAGGCCGGTCTTGCCGGACCCTCATTCTGCACCATTGGTCTGGGTGTACCCTCCCCCCGCTGGGCAGAAGCCGCAGAAAAGAGCATCAACGCGCTTGCTGAAATCGGGCAAGGATCGGTGACGATGTCGGATGCGGATATCACTCTGGTCGCAGCTCAAGGCACGAACTCAGCGCTGTTCGACCGCGTCGTGGGTGAGCTGGAAAACGCATTGCCCGAGGTGTTCGCCCTGCATGCCGTGCTGCCTGAACCCGAGGTTGCGGATGAGACCGGGCCCGTCGAGTTCTCTGCCACCCGCAGCCCTGAGGGCCTGATCCAATTGCGCGGCCGCGTCGGTGACGACGTTCTGCGCGACATGGTCGACAGCTATGCCCGTGCGGCGTTTGGGTCCGACAATGTCTATACCGCGACCCGCATCACCTCGGATTTGCCGATGGACTGGCCCGTACGCGTTCTGGCCGGGCTTGAGGCCCTGTCCCAACTGCATAACGGCGCATTGACTGTAACGCCCGAGTTGGTCGACCTGAACGGCATCAGCCATGATGAAGAATCCAAGGCTCGGATCGCGGGTCTGCTGTCGGACAAGCTGGGCGATGCGCAGAACTTCAACCTGTCGATCACCTATGTCGCCCCGCCCGAACCCGAAGACGCACTGCCCGATCCTGAACTCTGTGAAGAAGGTATCGCTGAAATTCAGGCCACCAGCAAAATCGCGTTCGAGCCGGGCTCGGCCACCATAGCTGCAGAGTCGCGCGATACGGTCAATCAGATCGCCGATATCTTGCGTGATTGCGGTCCGATCCGGATGGAGATTCAGGGCCATACCGACAGTCAGGGCCGCGAAGAAATGAACCAACAGCTCAGCCAGGCGCGCGCGCAGTCGATCCTGAACGAGCTACGCGGACGGCGCATACCGACCTCAAGCTATACAGCCGTCGGCTATGGCGAAACACAGCCAATCGCCGACAATGACACCGAAGAGGGCCGCGAAGAAAACCGCCGGATTGAGTTCCGCCTTATCCGGCCGGAACCCACCGAGGCCTCGGAAACCGGCCTCGAGGCGCTTGAGACCGGGGCGGAAGACCAGACCGAGACGTCCGCATCAGAAAATCAGACCGAGACGACCGCGCCGGATGCGGAAGCAGAGGACCAGTAAGTTGAACAGAGTAGAATTCATCATCGCCACCGCCGTCATCCTGTTCGCGGCTTTCTGCATGGGATGGTTTGCAAACTGGCTGGCCCATCGCCTGTCCCGCGTGCGCCAAAGTGACGTCGCCGATCTGGACCGTATGAGCCAGGAACTGCACCAGGCCGAGGAAACCCGCGATCAGGCCATCACCTATCTGCAGCAGCGCGAGGCCGAGCTGACCAACCAGCTGACCCAAACCGAGGCAGAACTGGCCGCTGCCATGGACGGCCTCCGCGCCGCCCGGCAAGAGGCCGAAGAAATGCGCGGACGCATCAACAACGCGGACTAGTAAGACCCGCCGGGTCTTTTGTCTCGCGCTCCGTTCAGACGACGACACGGGAGCATGCGCCGCCGTCGAAGTTAGTGATGGCGGTTCGGATTTTACCTGAGTCATCCGGCAACACGAACGTCCCAAGTCTGCTGAAAGCGCGGCAGAGTCTTCGTATCCCGGTTAAACCCGAAGCGCCTGCGCGGCTTGGGTCGGCGGATTTTAGCCGGTCTGACTCCGGTTTCTTTAGTTTTTCAACAAATTCAACATAATGAATGAGTGTGTTTTTGCCTGCACACAGAACTGTCCTTTTTCTGTAAAACTGGAGTCTATCATGAATTTCCAAGTTACTTTGAAGACCGCCGCTACCCTTGCCGCATTTGGCGCAACTGCCGCCTTCGCCTCAAGTGATGTTATCCCGTCCGAGAATGACACGTTTTCGAAATGGGGTGAGGAATCCGGCTGGACTATCTATGTCGATGATACCCGCGGCTCATGCCTCATTGAGCGTGTTGACGAAAATAACAACGTCGTACAGATGGGCCTGACCAAGGATCAGGAAATGGGATACCTTGGTGTCTTCACTCAGAATGACATTGGCCTAAAAGGCAAAAAGGAAGACATTATCCTGTCGCTGGACGGCAATGTCTACGAAGCCAAAGCCTACAAGAAGACCAAGCATCTCGCGGAAGGGTATACAGGAGGCTACATTCTGGCCAACAACCCGCAATTCGTTGAGGACGTCATGAAAAAGTACGATATGACAGTCTTCCCGGAAAAAGAGAGCGGATTTACCGTAAGTCTTGATGGCACCTTGAAAGCGATCGAGGCGGCGCGGACCTGCAATACGGAGCAGAATAGCTAAGCTATTCCATTTGGCCCGGCACTTGGAAACGGGTGCCGGAGCCGACCTCTACCACCGCGTCAGGGCGTCTTCGTCTTCGTCCTTCGCGGCCACCCATTCGGCACCTGAATTGGTGATCTCTTTCTTCCAGAACGGTGCGCGGGATTTCAGGTAGTCCATCAGATATTCTGCCGCTTCAAACGCATCCTTGCGATGCGGTGCGGCTGTCGCGACCATCATGATCCGGTCGCCCGGAGCCAGCCTGCCGTGGCGGTGGATCACCAGAACATCACCCAAAGACCAACGCTCCTTGGCCTCTTCCGCGATCTTTGTCAGAGCGCGTTCGGTCATGCCGGGATAATGTTCGATCTCCATCACATCCAGATCGCCCGAGGCCAGATCGCGCACGACACCCGTAAAAGTCACGATCGCCCCGTTGGCGTCATCACCAGCGGCAAAGGCATTGGCCTCGGCCCCCAGATCAAACGCCTCTTCCTGAACCGCGATCCGCATCTCAGCCGCCCGTCATTGGCGGGAAGAACGCAACCTCACGCACACCGGCCAGAGGGGCATCAAAATCCGACAGTTCCTGATCCAATGCCACCCGAAGCGCAGAGAGATCGGCAAAGGCCGCGGCATAGCGATCCTCGCGTGCGCTGAGTTCAGCTACCAGATCAGACACGGTCGCAGCTTGCGTTTCGACCTTTTCTTTCGGCAGGCCGATACGTTCGCGAACCCAAGCGAAATACAGCACGTCCATCGGTTAGCTCTCCTTCAGATGCGGCATGGCTTTACGTAGGTAATCATAGCCGCTGATCAATGTCAGCGTGGCGGCAATCCACAGCAACCACAGGCCAATGCGTCCTGACCAGAACATCCCCTCAAGGTGCCAGCGGATGTTGTTGATGTCCTCAGCCTCTCCGGTCAAGACCTGATCTATGATCGTGGGATCCATACCAAACGTGGCCATAACGAAGTTGTGCTCGAATATCCCCTGCGAGAACAGAATGGCGATGGCAAACATCTGGGCCGTGGTTTTCCACTTGGCCAGCTTCGTCACCTTGAGCGTTCCGGCGACATCACCCAGATATTCGCGCAGGCCCGAGACGAACACTTCGCGAAACAGGATCACGGTGGCCGGCAGCACCAGCCACGGGGTCCAATGCTCGGTCGAATAGCCAACAAGGATCATCAGCGCGATGACGACCATGGCCTTGTCGGCAATCGGATCCAGCATCGCGCCCATCTTGGTTTCCTGCTTCCAAGCCCGCGCCAGATAGCCATCAAACCAGTCGGTGATCGCGGCGGACATAAACAGGATCAGGGCGAACCAGTCGGCATAAGGGCGGGTGAAATACAAAAACATCACGGCCAAACCGGGCGCGGCCAGTAGGCGGAGCAGGGTCAGGATATTGGGCAAGTTCCACTTCATGAACCGACACTACATCGCCACCTACGGACAGAAAAGACAGACAAATGAAAAACTGACCCGTTCACAGAGGGTTGTGGGGCAAAAAGTCAAAGGGTCGCAACCGGGAACTCTCGGCCAGATACAGCTTGGCCCGGGGCGCCTTTGCGGTCAGATTGGCGCACGGCTCAGCAGCGACGGAAGACCATGACTGCACATATTCGAACCGACCCCCGATCAAACCTGATCGGAAGCGCATGGATGATCGCGGGCATGGCACTTTTCGCGCTCGAGGATGCGCTGTTGAAAGGCGCCTCGGCGCATTTGCCGATCTGGCAGATCCTGATCCTGTTCGGTGCCGGTGGCGCGATTATCTTCGCCGCCGTCGCCCTGCTGCGTGGCGCCAGTCTGTTGCATCGGGATGTGCTGTCACGGCCCATGAAGGTGCGCGTTCTGTTCGAGATCCTGGGGCGGATGTTCTACGTGCTGGCAATCACGCTGACGCCTCTGTCAGCGGCGACCGTGATCCTGCAGGCGACCCCTCTGGTGGTAGTGGCAGGTGCCGCGCTGTTTTTCGGCGAAACCGTCGGATGGCGACGGTGGAGCGCGATTCTGGTTGGTCTGATTGGCGTCGTGGTCATCATTCAACCGACCGGAGACAGCTTCTCGGCTCTGTCGATCCTGGCCGTCCTGGGCATGCTGGGCTTTGCCGGGCGCGATCTGGCCAGCCGCGCCGCACCCGCGACACTGGGGACCGAGGTTCTGGGCTTCTACGGCTTCCTCTGCATCATCGTCGCCGGTCTGGCCTATCAGTTCTGGGAAGGGGTGCCGATGGCTCCGCTGGACCTGAATACGAGCCTGCACATGGGCGGAGCGATCCTGATGGGCACTGCCGCCTATGCCTCGCTCATGAAAGCCATGCGAACCGGCGAGGTCTCGGCCGTTACGCCGTTCCGCTATTCCCGCCTGCTGTTTGGCGTCGGGCTGGGCGTTATAATGTTTGGCGAGACGCTGGATCAGACCATGTGGATCGGCAGCGCGCTGATCGTGGCCTCGGGATTGTATATTCTATGGCGCGGCCGAAAGGCCTAGCCCTTGTCGTGAAAGAAATCATAGACCTTCTGCGCCAACCCGGCCGAGATCCCTTCGACCGCTTTCAGATCCGCAAGATTGGCCCGGCTGACCGCCTTGGCACTGCCGAAATGAGTGAGCAGTGCACGTTTGCGAGCGGCCCCTACACCGGGGATTTCATCCAATGGTGTCGCGCCCACAGCCTTGGCCCGTTTCGCGCGATGGGTGCCGATGGCGAAACGGTGCGCTTCATCCCGCAGGCGCTGGATGAAATACAGCACGGGGTCGTTGCGCTTCAGGGCAAAAGCACGCTGACCGATGCGGTGGAATTCCTCTTTGCCGTGATCCCGATCAACGCCTTTGGCGACACCAACCATCGGGATGTCTTCAACGCCATGCTCGACCATGATCTCATGCACGGCACTCACCTGCCCGGCCCCGCCATCGATCAGCAGGAGATCGGGCCACATGCCTTTTTCACGATCCGGGTCTTCCTTTTGCAGGCGGGTGAAGCGGCGGGTCAGAACCTCTTTCATCATCCCAAAGTCATCGCCGGGTGTCAGATCGTCACCGCGAATGTTGAACTTGCGATAGGCGTTTTTCATGAACCCCTCGGGGCCAGCGACGATCATACCGCCGACCGCATTGGTCCCCTGAATATGCGAGTTGTCGTAGACCTCGATCCGGGCCGGAGGCGCGTCGAGCTCAAACGCCTCAGCCACACCGCGCAGTAGTTTGGCCTGCGTGGCGCTTTCAGACATGCGACGGGCCAGAGATTCACGCGCGTTGCGCAGGGCCCCGGCGACCAGTTCCTGTTTCTCACCGCGCTGGGGCACGAGGATTTCAACCTTGCGCCCGGCTTTCTCAGTCAGCGCCTGCTCCATCAGATCCGCGTTTTCGATCCCGTCCGACAGGATCAGTTGACGCGGTGGTTCCTTGTTGTCGTAGAACTGGCCGAGGAACGCCTCCATCACCTCAGCCGGGGACACATCCGCACCGACCCGAGGGTAGAAATCCTTATTCCCCCAGTTCTGGTTCGCGCGGATGAAGAACACCTGCACACAGGCCTGCCCGCTATCCATATAAAGGCCAATCACATCCGCCTCGGTCACGCCGCGCGGGTTAATGCCTTGACTGGTTTGAACCTGCGTCAGCGCACGAATACGATCCCGCAGGCCGGCGGCACGTTCGAACTCCATCGCCTCCGAGGCGGCCATCATCTGTTCGGCCAACTCCTCCTGCACCTTGGTGGACCGGCCCGAGAGGAAGCGTTCGGCATCCTTGACGCTTTCGCGGTAGTCACCCTCGGAAATCAAACCGACACATGGTCCCGAACACCGCTTGATCTGATAGAGAAGACAGGGGCGCGTGCGGCTGTCGAACATGGAATCCGAGCAATTGCGCAGAAGGAATGCTTTTTGCAGCTGGTTCAGCGTCCGGTTCACTGCACCTGCGCTGGCAAATGGGCCGAAATACGCGCCCTTCTCTTTCTTGGCACCGCGATGCTTTTTGATCTGAGGATAAGCATGATCCTTGGCGACCAGAATGTTCGGGAAACTCTTATCGTCGCGCAGCAGCACGTTGTACTTGGGCTTGAGCTGCTTGATCAGGTTCTGCTCCAGCAGCAGCGCCTCGGTCTCGGTCCTTGTGGTCAGGAACATCATCGAGGCGGTCGACGCGATCATTTTCTCGATCCGTCCCGAATGCCCCGGGCGCGTGTAGTTCGACACCCGCGCTTTAAGGTTCCGCGCCTTGCCTACATACAAAACCCGACTGTCCGCATCCAACATCCGATACACACCGGGCGAGCTGTCCAGCGTTTTCACATAGCGCTGGATGCAGGCATAACCGGTGGGCTGAAGCTCGGGTGTCGATTCGTCCTGGGTTGTCATGGGCCTGAGATATGATTCTCTGTCTATGGCTGCAATCTTGGGCGCTTCATTTCAAGAGAAAACAAATCCACGGTTTCTGTGGATAAGTATGAAGATAAGTTTCCGTGAGCGTAGAATCTTCCTTGTTTCCTTGCTTGTTCGTCAATTTGCACAAAAAACAGGCACATACTTAAGTGATTGTTTTTTATCGATATTTTTTTACACGCTTAGCAAGTGTATGAAAAATAAGACGTTTTTGTAACGGCTAAGTAACGCCAATGAGAGCGGTGCAAAACTTGCAGCGGATTTACTTATTCTACGCCCAGCACATCCGGCGTTTGCCATCCCAAATGCTGCCCACCATCCACGCACAAAAGCTGCCCAGTGACAGCATGCGCGTCCAGAAAATAGCCCAGTGCTGCGGTGATATCTGACGGGTTCGAGCCCCGCTCCAGCACTGTGTTGGCGCGCTGGGTTTTGAAGTGCTGTTCGCTCTGACGATGTCCCTGCATGGTCGGTCCGGGACCAATGGCGTTGACGCGGATTGCGGGTGTCAGCGCTTGGGCAGCCGTGCGCGTCAGCGCCCACAGGCCCATCTTGGCGATGGTGTAGCTCATGAATTCGGGCGTCAGTTTCCGCACCCGCATATCGACCATGTTGACGATCAAGCCAGAGGCCTGCGGCTCTCCCTGCGCATCCGTCTCAGGTTGCAAGCCCTGTTCGGCCATGGCCTGAGTCAGAACAAAGGGCGCGCGCAGGTTGCTGTCGAGGTGCCGGTCCCAGCTTTTGCGCGTGGCCGTGTGGATATTGTCATACTCAAAGACCGACGCGTTGTTGACCAGACAAGTGATCGGCCCGCCCAGAGCCTCAGCCGCGCGAGGCAGCAGGGCGGTCACCTGCGCCTCATCCAGAAGATCGGCCTGTAGCGCCACAGCTTTGCGGCCCAGCGCCTGAACTTCTGCAACCGTCTCAGCCGCGGGCTGTTCCGAGGTCGCATAGTGTACGGCGACATCATACCCGCGCCCTGCCAGATAAAGGGCCATGGCTCGGCCCAAGCGGATGCCGGCTCCGGTTACTAGCGCTCGGGACATGGATACCTCTTTCCGTCAGATCACATCAGCAATGTGGTGACATAAAGCGCATAAAGGAAAGTCAACACCAGACCCCAGATCCGCGAAATATCCTGTTTGAAGAACACAAACGGGATCAGCAACAGCGAGGCGCCCAGCATGACCCACAGGTCGAATTCAAGGAATTCCGGGTCGACTGGGATGTTTCCGAACCACGTGGCAATACCGACGATTGCCAGCAGGTTGAACATGTTCGAGCCGATCACGTTGCCGAGCGCAACGTCCGCCTGGCGCCGTAGCGCCGCCATAACGGTCGTTGCCAGTTCAGGCAGAGACGTTCCGACAGCCACAAGTGTCAAACCGATCACCGTTTCGGTGATCCCGTACATCAGGGCGATTTCGGTGGCGTTTTCGACCAATAGATGCGCGCCCATGGGCAGACCGATCAGGCCAAGGACCACGTAGATCGATATCTTCCAATAGGGCATGTTCGGATCGGCCTCTTCCAAACCGTCCAGCTCTTCGTCGTCGCCACATGCCCCGGCTGCATCGGCGCAGGCTTTGCGATGAGCCTTGGCTTCGCGAAACGCGTTCCACAACACAAGCCCAAGGGCAGCCAGCAGAATGGCGCCGCTGATCAGATTGAATACCCCGCAGAAGGCCAGGCCGATGAAGAGGACGCTCGCCAACAGCATGAAGACATAGTTCTTGCGGCTATCGCATTCGCTGGTGTGCAGCGTTGCCAACAAGGCAGGCAAGCCCAGAACCAAAAGGATATTCGCGGTGTTGGAGCCGACGACGTTACCCAATGCGATGCCCGGTGCGTTCTCCTTCACCGCGCTGATCGCAATCAAAAGCTCGGGTGCAGACGTCCCAAAGGCAACGATCGTCAGGCTGACGATCAGGGCGGGCACGCCCAACCGCAGGCTTAGGTTGACCGCACCGCGCACCAGCGCATCACCTGCCAGCAGCAAGATCACCAATCCGAGGCCGGAGAGCAGCCATGCCGTCATGTCCGGCCTCCTTTTTCACAGGCACAGGGGCCTTTGCCGATCTTGAACCGACCGCAACGCGGACATTTGGCAGAACTCAACCGGTTTTGGCCCGGAAAGCGCAGCTTTCCGAACATCGCCAATACACCCATGGCGACCAGAAACAGAGTGACGATCTTGATGATCACGCTACAGACCGAAACGCGCGAAGGCCGCCCGCTCCTCTAGCCCCGCTACGGCGTCCTGCGCCAGCGCGGCCCCGAAACGTGACCAAAGTGGTTTACGCACGCCGTAGCGGCGGAACTTCACCTTGTCGCCGAAACGCTCCTGCATCTTGGGTTTCAGATGGGCGATGCCTTCGATCAAGCCCAGCTCCTGCGCGCGTCGCGCCAGCCAGATTTCGCCTGTGAACAGATCAGCATCTGCGTCCAGCTTGTCCCCACGACGGGTTTTGACATGGGTGATGAAATTCCCGTGGATGTCTTCCAAAAGGCGTTCCAGCCGCGCGACATCCTCTTCCTTTTCCGGGCGGAACGGGTCGAGCATGGATTTCGACTTCCCGGCCGTGTGAACACGCCGCTCAAAACCCTGTTTCACCAGAAACTCATGTGCTCCGAACCCGGCCGAGATCACACCGATCGACCCAAGGACCGAGCTGTCGTCAGCCCAGATTTCATCTGCTGCCGCCGCCAGCCAATACCCGCCCGACGCCGCCACGTCTTCGACAAAGGCCACGACCGGTATCTCAAGCTCATCCGACAGCCGTCGGATACGCGCGCCGATCAGAGAGCTTTGCACAGGCGACCCGCCGGGCGAGTTGACCTCGAGCGCGACGGCCGCAGGCTTGCCTTTGCGAAAGGCCTTTTCCAGCACAGGTGCCAGCGAGGTATCATTCAACGCGCCACGCCCGGCCATACCGATGGCACCGGACAGGCGAACGACGGCCACAACGGGCGGTTTTTTGATAAAAGGCAGGCTGAGTTTCATGGGTGCCGATGTAGAGTGCCCCCATCGGCTAAACAAGGGACTCGCCGAATGCAAAACGCGGCGTTAGACAATTTCCTCACACCGATGGGCAAAAATGCAACGCACTAGCTGCGGATGCGCCAGCCTGTTTTGAAGATCCACCAGATGATCGCAAGGCACAGTCCGGTGAAGGCCACGATGGCCAAAAGGCTGAACACGATCGGTACATCTGCCAGCCCATAAAACGACCAGCGGAAGCCCGAAATCAGGTAAACCACCGGGTTGAACAAGGTGATCGTCTGCCATAGCGGCGGCAGCATCGAGATCGAATAGAACGTGCCCCCTAGAAAGATCAGCGGTGTGACAACCAACTGCGGCACCAACGACATCTGCTCAAAGTTACTGGCCCATATCCCGATTATGAACCCCAACAGCGAGAAGCTTAGGCAGGACAGCACCAGAAACGCGGCCATCGCCAGCGGATGCTCGATCCGGATGTCGACGAAGAATGTCGCAGTCGCAAGGATCACCAGACCGACGAACAGCGCCTTGGTGGCGGCCGCGCCTACGTAACCTATGACAATCTCGATGAAATTGACTGGGGCGGAGAGCAACTCATAGATCGTGCCCAGAAACTTGGGAAAATAGATCCCGAACGATGCGTTCGAGATCGCCAGCATGACCACCGACAACATGATCAGCCCGGGCACGATAAATGCCCCGTATGAGACGCCCTCAACCTCTTGAATCCGGCTACCGATGGCCGTGCCAAAGACCACAAAATACAGCGAGGTCGACAGGACCGGCGACAGAAAGCTCTGAGCCAGAGTGCGGAAAAAGCGGGCCATCTCAAACCGGTAGATGGCGGCAATGGCGGTCCAGTTCATGCGGCCTCTCCCGATACCAGATTGACGAAGATCTCTTCCAGACTGGATTGCCTTGTCTGCACATCCCGCAGGACCAGCCCCGATTGGGCCACGTCATTCAGCAGCGTCGTAATCCCGGTTCGATCCGCATTGGTGTCATAGGTATAGATCAGCGCGTCGCGATTTCCGTTCAAAACCAGATTATGCGCGGCCAAACCGTCCGGGATGGCCGAGATGGGCTCGGTCAGCATGACCTCGATCTGTTTCTTACCCATCTGCGCCATCAGAGTGTCTTTATCCTGAACCAGCAGCAGCTCACCTTTGTCGATGACACCCACACGGTCAGCGATGGCTTCGGCCTCTTCGATGTAATGCGTTGTCAAAATGATGGTTACGCCCGCCTGCTTCAGCTCAGCGACGATCTCCCACATATCCTTGCGCAGCTCGACATCGACACCGGCGGTGGGCTCATCCAGAAACAGAATGCGCGGTTCATGGGCTAAGGCCTTGGCGATCAGAACCCGGCGCTTCATGCCCCCGGAAAGTTCCTTGATCGCGTTCTTGCGTTTATCCCACAACGACAGTTTGCGCAGGATCTCTTCGATCCGCGCGCTGTCATTGCCATAGCCAAACAGCCCTCGGGAAAACCGCACCGTATTATAGACCTTCTCGAACGGCTCCAACGCGATTTCCTGCGGCACCAGACCGATCATTTTGCGGGCGGCGCGGAACTCGGCCTGGATATCGTGCCCGCCAACCGAGACACTGCCCGAGGTCGGTGTGGTGATCCCGCAAATGGTCGAGATCAGCGTTGTCTTCCCCGCCCCGTTCGGCCCGAGCAGAGCAAGGATTTCACCTTCCTCGATGTCCAGCGACACGCCTTTCAGCGCCTCAAACCCGTCCGCATAGGATTTGCGCAAATCCTTGATCGACAAAATGGTAGTCATGCCTGTTTCCCCGTTCTGGCAGAGACCCTATCGTTTCGCCTCCCGGTGGAACAGGCCAATTTCGCACAGAGCTCTGCGCAGAATTGCTGTAGGGTCCGGGGAACGCTGCATATACCGGAGAGATCCATGCTGAACGGAATACGCATTATCGAGATCGAAGGCCTGGGCCCCGGCCCCTTCGCGGCCATGCTGCTGGCTGATCTCGGTGCAGATGTGATCACCATCCATCGCAAGGGCGGCAGTGTGACACCCGGCATGCCGGAACGCTCGGTGCTGGACCGGGGCAAACGGTCCATTGCGCTTGATCTAAAGGATGCAACCGACCTGAACACCGCCAAGGAACTCATCACCACCGCCGACGCACTGATCGAAGGCTTCCGCCCCGGCGTGATGGAGAAATTGGGACTGGGGACCGACATCTGCCATGCGCTGAACCCCAAACTGGTCTACGGACGCATGACCGGTTGGGGACAGGACAGCCCCTTGTCACACACCGCCGGGCATGACCTCAACTACATCGCCCTTTCGGGCGCGCTTTGGTACGCGGCGCAACCTGAAACACCGCCGCAAACCCCAGCTACTCTCGTCGGAGACATTGGCGGCGGCGCGATGTATCTGGTCACCGGCCTCCTCGCCGGTTTGCTCAACGCCCGGCACACCGGTCAGGGCACCGTCGTCGACGCGGCCATCTACGATGGTTCGGCGCATATGATGAACCTGCTGATGAGCATGCGCCAAACCGGAAACCTGTCCGAGACGCGCGGCCAAAGCCTGCTTGACGGTCCACATTGGAGCCGCACCTACCGCTGCGCCGATGATGGCTTCGTCACGGTCCAATGCCTTGAGCCAAAATTCTACGCCGAATTCCTGAACGTTCTGGGCCTGTCACAAAACGCCGAGTTGCAGGAGCAATTCAACCCAAAACTCTGGCCGGACCAAACGAAGAAACTGACGGACCTATTCCTGACCAAGCCCCGAGATCACTGGGCCGCGCTGTTTCACGAAACCAATGCCTGCGTCGCCCCGGTCCTTGACCCGATTGAGGCGAAAAACCACCCCATGAACACCACCCGCCAAACCTGGCAATCTGTGGATGGCACCTTGCAAGCCGCCGCAGCGCCCCGTTTTTTGAACACGCAATGGAGTGCCAAACCCAGCCCGGCCCGAGGCGAACACACGCAAGACATTCTGGACGAACTCTCCGGCCAAGACCGATCCGCCTCTTCATCTGGCCAAAAACATCCCGGGGGATGAATTGGCCGAAGGCCAAGAAGGGGGCTGGCCCCCTTCCCTCTATCGCCCGCGCACCGTGTCGATCATCAACTGCACGTTCTCAGGATCCGCATCCGGCGTAATCCCGTGGCCAAGGTTGAAGATATGCGGCCCCTTGCGGAACGCCTCAACAATCCGCCGCGTCTCATCCACCAGCGCCTGACCGCCCGTCACCATATGGGACGACGCCAAGTTCCCCTGCACACAACCGTCCACCTGCACATGCGCCGCCGCCCAGTCAGGCGCGACCGAGTTGTCCAGCGCCACACAATCCACACCAGTTGCCTTGGCAAACCCGACATAGCCCTCGCCCGCTTCACGCGGGAAGCCAATGACTGGAATACCGGGATGGCGTGCCTTAATGGCCTGCGTGATCACGCGGCAGGGCTCAACCGCGTATTTCTGGAAGGCGTCGCCTTTCAACGACCCGGCCCAGCTGTCAAAGATCTTGACCACCTCGGCCCCGGCGTCGATCTGAGCCGACAGATACTCGATCGTCGCCAGTGTAATCCGCTCCAACAGAGCCTCAAACAGGGCGTTATTCTCCTCGCGCAGCGCATGCGCAGGACCCTGATCAGGCGTGCCGCGCCCTGCGATCATATAGGTTGCGACAGTCCAAGGCGCGCCTGCGAATCCGATCAAGGTCGTCTCGGACGGCAGTTCCTTCGACAGGATACGCACAGTTTCATAGACCGGGGACAGGGTCTCATGAATGTCCTCAACCGGCTTCAACACGTCAAAGTCGGATTGCTGCGTGATCGTAGACAAGCGCGGGCCTTCGCCTGTGACAAACCACAAGTCCGCACCCAGCGCTTGGGGAACCAGTAGGATGTCAGCAAACAGGATTGCGGCGTCAAACCCATAGCGGCGAATGGGCTGCAAGGTGACCTCGGCCGCCAGTTCGGGATTGTAGCAGAGCGACAGGAAATCTCCTGCTTGCGCGCGTGTCGCGCGATATTCCGGCAGATACCGCCCGGCCTGACGCATCATCCAGATCGGCGGAATGTCCTGAACCTCTCCGGCCAGTGCCCGCAGCAATTTCTTCGTCTCAGCCATCATCGCCCTCAATCTTGCGTTTCGTCCACGGGTCGGCGCTCAGTGGCAATTTGTCAAGCACTGCCCCCATTGTCAGGGCAATGTGACGCGACTAAAGCTGGTGTCCATGACACTGACTCTGCCCACCCCCGCATCGCCGCTCAAAATTGGCACCCGAGGCTCTCCGCTGGCATTGGCGCAAGCTTGTGAGACCCGCCAGAGGCTGCGCAATGCATTTGGGTTGAGCGATGAGGCGTTTGAGATCGTGGTGATCAAAACCACCGGCGACAACCGCGCCATGATCGACGCAGATCGCCCGTTGAAAGAGATCGGCAACAAAGGCCTTTTCACGAAGGAAATCGAAGAGGCGATGCTGCGCGGCGATATCGATATCGCCGTTCATTCGACCAAGGATATGCCCGTCGAACAGCCCGCTGGGCTGGTGTTGGATACGTTTTTGCCTCGAGAGGATGTGCGCGATGCGTTCATTTCCCCGCAATTCACCTCGATCCACGACCTGCCCGAGGGCGCCGTTGTCGGCACCTCATCCCTGCGGCGTAGGGCTCAATTGCTGAACCGCCGCCCTGACCTGAATGTGGTTGAATTTCGTGGCAACGTGCAGACCCGCCTGAAGAAACTGGCGGACGGCGTGGCTGATTGCACCTTTCTGGCCATGGCCGGCATCCGTAGACTGGGGATGGAGGACGTCCCTGCCACCGCGATTTCGACGGACGATATACTGCCCGCCATCGCGCAAGGCGCGATCGGCATTGAACGCCGCGAAACAGACAGCCGGGCCGCCGAACTGCTTGAAGCGATTCATCACGCTGAAACCGGTCAACGTCTGACAGCGGAGCGTGCGCTACTGGCCGGGCTGGACGGATCTTGCGAGACCCCCATCGCCGGGCTTTGCGAAATCGAGAACGGTCAAATGCGGCTGCGGGGCGAGGTTCTGCGCCCCGACGGATCCGAGGCCATTGCGGAAAACACAACGGGCGCAATTGAAGACGCCACCGAGATGGGCTGGGAAATGGCCGGCACTCTGCTGCGTCAGGCAGGCCCCGGTTTCTTCGATTGGAAAAAATCCTAAATAATTTTAACCAAAGTGAACTTGTTCACTGTGGCATTCCGAAAAGACAGGCATTAATAGGCCATACCGGTTGCAAGACTGGATAGCCTCGAAAGTATCGAAAGTTTTCAGATTGTTGGTGTTTTAACAAGTATTCGAGGGGGCGAGGCTACGCCCAGACTGCAATAGGTGAACGGGTCGCTGTCAATTTCGACAGCGGCCCGTTTTCTTTTGATCAGCCCAGTGCCGCGACCGCTTGTTTCACCGCTTCGCGCGTTTGCTCCAGATCGGCCTCGGTCACCGCCAGAGACGGGTAGAGTTTGCCCGGAGATTTGAAAATCCCGTTCTCCCGTAGAACATCATTGTAGAGCGCGTTCCGTTTGGGGTCGTCGTGTCTAGCGCTGCGGTAGTCGCGGCAGGGGGTTTCGGTGAAATAGACGTCAAACAGCGTTTCGTCGCCGCAGATCTGATGGGGAATACCCGCTTTCGTTAGCTCATCCACCTGCATCTGCTGCAAGGCCGCGCCTGTTGCGCGCAGCTGCTCATATGTCCCCTCGCGCCGCAAAATCTCCATCGTTTTCAACCCGGCGACCGAGGCCACAGGGTTACCTGACAGAGTGCCCAACTGCATCAGCCATCCGGCCTCACCCACCTGCGATTTGTCGAAATGCTTCATGATCTCAGCGCTTGCGCCCAGCGCGGCCAGAGGGAAGCCACCGCCGGTGATTTTACCCAGCGTGCAGATATCGGGTGTCACACCGTACCGTTCCTGCGCCCCGCCATAGGCCAGACGGAAACCGGTGACGATCTCATCAAAGATCAGCAGCACATTGTATTTGTCACACAGCGCGCGCAGGCCCTGCAGATATCCCGGCAGTGGGGGAATGATGCGCTGCAAAGGCTCTGCCATGATCGCGGCGATATCGTCATGTTCGTTTAGTAAGGTCTCGACCGCCTCAAGGTCGTTGAAGGGCGCGATCAGCATCTGTTCGGCGACGCCTGAAGGAATACCAGCACTGTCAGGCACGGCTTGCGGGAAATTCACCTCGCGGCTGGGGGCGAGACTCATCTGCGCTTCGGCGCTCATGCCGTGATAGCCGCCTTCGAATTTCAGGATCTTGTCCCGACCGGTATAGGCGCGCGCCAGACGGATCGCGTACATATCCGCCTCACCGCCCGAGGCGACAAAGCGCACCTGTTCACAGCAAGGCACGGCGTCAATGATCGCCTCGGCCAGTTCGACACCTTTGCTGTTATTTGCAAAGAAGGTCATGCCCTTGGGCAGTTGCTCCAGAACGGCCTCAAGCACTTCGGGGTGGCCATGACCCAAAAGCATCGGGCCCGAGCCAATCAGGTAGTCGATGTATTCGTTCCCATCCTCATCCCAGACGCGGCTGCCTTCGCCGCGTGAGACCATGATGCCAGGGTCGAAATTGCCGAACCCACCCGCCGGCAGAGCCGCCTTGGCGCGGTCGATCCATTCGGATTGAGTGTTTATCTTGAGCATATCACGCGATCTCCATCGTCAAGAAAATCAGAGGCTATAAACGGCCGCCGGGGCGCCCAGAGCGTCTTCGTCGGGATGCACACCAAGGCCGGGCGTGTCGGGCAGATGCAGATGGCCGTCCACGTTGCGCGGGCCGCGCCCACCTGCGATGTCGACGGTGATCATGTCCTGACAGGCCCAGACGGCGTGGCAATTGTCATCGGGGATGGTGGCGGCCAGATGCAGCGCTTCAGTATCGGCCAGCACGGAGCCTCCAGTGGCCATGACGAACATGTCGATCCCATGAGCCAACGCAATGTCCCGCATCCGCGCAGCCTTGGTCAGCCCACCAACCCGGTTCAGCTTGATCCCGAATATCTCGGCCAGACCATCCCGCGCGATCCGGGCGGCGTCCTGCAAGGTGACAAGCGACTCATCCACCGAGACGGGCGAGGCATGTTTCGCCGATATCGCTGCGATGTCGTCCAGCGTCTCGCCCGGCTGTTCGAACATCACGTTCAGGTCCTCACAGGCGCTCATCACGCGCAGAGCCTGTTGCCGAGTCCAGCCTCGATTGACGTCGTAGAGGACAATTTCACCCGGTCGGCGGAGGCTTTCCACATCCCGAACGCGGGCGATGTCTCTCTCCACATCACCACCGATCTTGACCGAATGCGCGATGTAACCCCGGCTACGATAGCGTTCGATGACTTCGCGGGTTTCCACAACGGTCTTCGCCCCGACGGACGAGGCAATCGGGCGCGGCGTGCGCGAGCCTCCGCCCATCAGATCGGCAATCGGCAGACCCGCGGCCTGACCAGCGATGTCCCAGCAGGCCATATCAATCGGGCTTTTGGCATAGAGGTGACCGGGCAGTGCGAGGTCCATCGCGCGCTCGACCTCCAGCACCTTACGAGGATCAAGACCCAGAATGAAAGAAGCCATGGTTTCGATCCCGGCCCGGATACCCGGCCCATGTGCCGGCACATAGGTGTGGCCCCAGGGCGTGCCTTCACCCCATCCCGTCAGACCCGCATCCGTTTCAACCTTCACAATCGTTGCGTCGAGGTTTTCGAACTTCAGCCGCCCACCAGACAGCCAATAGGGATGCTCCAGCGGCAGATCGACCTGAAAAACCGTTAGTCGAGTGATCTTCATTTCAGTTCCACTTCCACAAAGGACATGCGGTGGTCCCCCGCGTTGATCACATTGTGTTCGACCCCTTGGTCCCGGCGGTAGGATGTTCCGGCAGGCACTGTCACCTCATTGACTGTTCCATCGGGCAATTCCAAACGCATGTGGCAATCGGTGACGGCGGTGATCACATAGTCCATCGCGTGGCGGTGCCAGCCGGTTTCGGCGCCGGGGGCAAAGTCAAACCGCGTGACCCGTACGCGCGCGTCGTCAATCATCTGGGTTGCTTTGGCTTGGTCTCTCACAGGCGGAACTCCTCTACCGGCGCGCCGAGGCTTTCGAAATCCGGCACGACCCCCAAGCCAGGCGTATCCGAGGCATAAAGCTTGCCATTCCGCGACACCGGGCCGCCAATTCCGGTCGACCGGGTGTTGTAGTTCATCAGGTCAGTCGTGTTCTGAAGATACTCGGGTGGAGTCGAGGCCGCAAAATGCGCCACGACCGCGCTTGTGATTTCACCTCCCCAGGTGTCTTCACTGACCACAGGAATGCGGTTTTCGACCAGATAGTCCCGCACGCGCCGCGCCTTGCTGAGCCCACCGAGGTTCGAGATTTTCAGACAGCAGATCTCGGCCCCACGATCTGCGACAATGCGTTGCGCCATGTGGATACCGGTCACGCATTCGTCCAGCTTCAACGGTTGTTCGGCGACACGGCGGACCTGTTGACATTCTTCATAGGTGCGGCAGGGCTGTTCGAGAATGAAGTCCAGATCCCGAGTCGCGCGCGCCACCCGGATGGCATTGTCGACCCGCCAGCCCTGATTGGCATCCGCCATCGCCTTTTCACCCGGTTGCAACAAAGGAACCGTGCTCCGGATACGGTCAATATCGGCGGCCCAGTCACCCCCGACCTTGATCTGGAATTGCCGGTAGCCTTGATCGCGATAGGCATTCATCTCGGCCACCGTCTCATCTACCGCCTTTTGCGGCGCGACCCGGTACATAGGCGCGCCATCCGTCAGCTTCCCACCCAGTAGCATCCAGACTGGCTGATCACAGGCCTGCCCGAGGATATCCCAGCACGCCGCATCGAACGGAGCCTTCGCGTAGCCATGCCCCTGCACCAGATGGTCCATCAACTGCTCGATCCGGCCAACCTGACGCGGATCTTCTCCCAGCAAGTGCGGCGCGACCAGCCGCGCCAGCGCCACAACGCCTTCGGAATGCGCGACCATGTAGTTCTCGCCGCAGGGCGTGAACTCGCCACAACCCTGCACACCTGCATCCGTGTCGATGACCACGACCGAGGCCGTGGCCGTCTCAATGGCGTTCCCCGCACCCCAGACATACGCGCCGCCGACATAGGGCAGCCCGGTTTGAAACACGCGGATTCGGGTGATCTTCATGCTGCGTCCATTCTGGGCAAATCCCCCATCCCTTCGCCACGCCAAAGCACGAAGGTCAGGATCGGCTGATCCGTTGTAATCATCGCGTGGCTTTGCCAGCTTTCATGACTGCGGGTCTGACCCTGGCCGACAAACACCTCTTCCCCATCGACCTTGAACAGAGCACCCCCGGCCAGCGTCAAGTAAAGCTCCTCCGCCTGATGGCTGTGCCAGCCATAGGCCAGACCCGGCCCCCAATAGCCGACATAGCCGCGCAGCTGGGTTGAATGAAAATGACCGGTCGGGCCGAACAATTCGTAGTAGCCATAGCGGCTGAGAAACTCGGCACCGACCTCCTCCACCGTGTAGGTGTGTTTCCACTGGGCCAAATGGGTGGTCGCCTTTATCGCCTCAACCAAAGCCTGCGTCTCAGCACTGCCCGAGAGGGTCAGCTCGCGAACCTGATCCGCAGCAGGGATATGGTTCGGTTCAAGTTCTACCGCCGAAAGGTCCGATGGCCATTCTCCAAAGGCGGACAGATTGGGGTGCGTTTGATGCACCAACTGCGCGGCCTGCAGCACATCATCCAAGGTCATGGGATCACCACGATATTGCCAGTGTGTTGCTTGGCAATGAACGCGGCTTGCGCGTCCCGAAGTTCCTCAAGCGGATAGGTGGCTGCAAGTGCAGGTTTGATCTCACCCGCTTCAATGTACTTCACGAGGTTCTGCATGACCTGCGGGTCAATCACAGTCGAGCCTGTGAAGGTCAGATCGCGCAGGTAGAAGGTTCGCAGGTCAAACTCGACCATGGGGCCAGCGATGGCACCTGAACAGGTATAACGCCCGCCCCGTTCCAGAATGTCGATCAGCTTCGCCCAGTAGGGACCACCGACCACGTCGGCCACCACAGTGATCTTCTCATCGCCCAGCGCAGCACGCAGGTTTTCCGGCGCGCGCGGCAGGATCATGTCTGGCCCCAGAGCTGCGACATCGGCATGTTTGGCTTCAGACGCCAACGCGATCACCCGAGCGCCACGCCGCTTGGCCAGTTGCACAAGCGCCCCTCCGACGCCACCTGAGGCCCCCGGAACCAGAACCGTGTCTTTTTCCGTGACATTTGCCCGGGTCAGCATGCCCTCGGCCGTGGAATAGGAACAGGAGAAGGTCGCAAGCTCGGCATCCGACAGGTTTGATGTGATCGGCACCGCGTTGACGGCCAGCGTCGTTGCGTATTCAGCAAAACCGCCATCCCGTTCGGACCCATAGTAGCCCGTTTTGTCCATGTTTTCGGGATCATCCGGATCGCGCAGCCAGCCATCGGTGATCACCCTTTGGCCAATCCGCGCTGCATCCACGCCTGCACCGACGGCAACGATTTCACCGCAGATATCGGCACCCTGAATGCGAGGAAAGGTAATTGGAGCGCCGCCCCAGGTTGGGTCATCCTCGCCCACCTCTTCAAACGCACCGCCCGTGGTCGCATCTGTGACGGTCTTGGAGTACCAGCCCGAGCGTGTGTTCACATCCGTGTTGTTCAGCCCGCAAGCGGCAACCTTGATCAACACCTCACCAGCAGCGGGCTCGGGGCGGGGCCAGTTTTCGTGCAGCACCATCTGCTCCAACCCGCCATGACCCATGGTCACCATCGCCTTCATTGTGTCAGGCAAACTCATCCAGTAGTCTCCTCAAATGCGCCGCAGGTCGGCAGAGGTGTTTCGGGGGCCACATACCGGCGTTTTCGACCATCTTGGTGCGCCCGGTGTGCGAATCTGCTCGACAGGCTAATTTCACAAGTGTACCACGGTCAACAATGAATGACACAAATGTATCATCAATCGTTCTCGACCGTCTGGCCGAGGAGTGGGAGGCCCTGACACCCGAGGCCCAAAAGGCCGCGCGCTATGTGTTGGAGAACCCCACCGATGTCGGTGTCTCAACCGTGCGTGAAATTGCCGAAGCCGCCAATGTCAAACCCAACACCTTTGTCCGCATGGCCCGACAAGTCGGCTTTGAAGGCTATGAGGATTTTCGCGCCCCGTTCCGACAGGCGATCCGGCAGGGATCGGTCTCATTTCCTGACCGCGCCCGGTGGCTTCAGGATATCGGTAAGTCCGGTGAGCTGGGCGGGCTCTATGCCGATATGATCGGCGCGGCGATCCGCAATATCGAAGAGACCTTTGCCAGGATCGACGCCAAACAACTGCAGGCCGCTGCCGAGGATATCTGGAATTGCCGCCAGATCTTTACGCTAGGCGTTGGGGTGAACAACTCGAACGCCCGCAACTTCACCTATCTCGCCTCGACCGGCATGAAGCAGTTTCACGCCATCCCCCGTTCCGGCTCGACCCCGGTGGACGATCTGGCTTGGGCGGATGAACAGGACGTGCTCATTGCGATTACCTGCCACCCCTATCGGACCGAAGTGATCGAGGCGATCAAGCTGGCGCGCCAGCAAGGTATGACGGTCGTTGGCATCTCGGACAGCCCGGCCAGCCCTGTGATCCTGAACGCACAGCACGGGTTTGTTCTGTCTGCGGACACGCCGCAGTTCTTCCCCTCGTCGGTCTCGACCATTGCTTTGCTTGAGACGCTTTTGTCCTTCGTGATCGCCGTTTCCAGTGATGAAATCGTTGATCGCGTCGCGCGGTTCCACCAGCGCAGGCATGAGCTTGGCCTCTACGCGGAAGAGCCCGAATAGTCACACCCGACCTCGCTCTGCAAACCTGTCATGAAATCGCCACATGGGCGCGACAAACACCGGTCGAGTACCCGCCGTGGTCAATCCATGCGCGAGGCGCATTCTGCCGATTGCATGCATGACGAGAGTGAACTAACGATAGCCCAATGCGTTTTTTGACGGCCCTATTTCTATCGTTTCTTTTCTGCGCTCCCACACTGGCGACAGCGCAAGACAAAGCGCTTTCGCCGACTGAACTTAGCCCTTCGGGACAGGACTATCTAAAGACCGTTCGCTATCGCGGGATCGACACGGATGTGGTGTATTTCGACCCCACCCAACCGGCCCCTCCGCTGGACACCAAATTCTCACCCAAACCCGAGGCGGAATCTCAGACCGTCTCTCTTGATACCAACTGGACGGTGGGGATCATCGCGGCACTGGTTCTGGCCGTGTTGGCATGGATCCTGTACCTCAGCGTGGGTCGAACGTCGGTTTCTTTCGGGTCGGGGGCAAGCAACGCAAAGCGCGCCGGAAAGCCGTCAGTGGACGCGCCCGAGACAGACGAGGAATTGCCCGATCTGGACGCCATTCTGAGGCAGGAGGATCGCAACCAGGCCGTCGTCGGGCTGGCGCAACTGGTCCTGACCCGTTGCCTCAGCGCCAATGAGGTTCTTTTCAAGCGCAGCTGGACCCACCGCGAGGCGCTGCGCAGACTGCCGCAGAGCCTCTGGTACATCTCCGACTTGCGCGCGCTGGTGCTGGAAAGTGAACGGGTGCATTTCGGCCACCGCTCCATCAGCGATCCCGACTTCAACGCGCTGCTGGCGCGCATCCGCCCAATTCTGCGCGAGGTCCGCGCATGAGCGATACGGCCAATATTGCAGCACCCGAGCGGGTCCGGGTCGACTGGATCATCTTTGGCATCATCGGCGCGCTGTGCATCGGCATTTTCCTCTATGTGATGGCCGGCCGGCAATATGCGCTGCGCGACTCCTCGACCGGGTTCGACGGGCTAGAGCTATGGCTGCGTGATCAAGGCCACATCGCACAAACCTTTACCGGCGGCTGGCCGCTGGACCGCAGCACTATTGGCCTGTTGATCCAGCCCATCTATGACACTCAGCCGGGCAAAGATCGCGCGCGCGCGCAGACCAAAGACGAACTGCTACTGCAACCGGATGAGTTCGATCAGACTCTGGACGTGATCCGCGACAAGGCGCAGTCCACCCCCAGCCTTGTGATCTTGCCCAAATGGCGCTCGGGCCTGAGGCTGACCGGGTTGGGGCACCCTATTCTGTTGTCCCCCGAAGAAGGGATCGAGGGCGTTCTACATGGGATTGTTGGTTCGGATGTCGGCACAATCCGCTCGGCCCGCGTTCCATTCACCGACTTTGACGTGGCCTCTGACGATGCGCTGACCGCCCGCCTTTATGCGGCGCAGGTCTTTGACGGGCAAGGCTGCGAGCCGCTGGTGGGGCGTCGGGGCGCTATGGTTTTAGGCCTTTGCCCACTGCCGCGCGACCGTGAACAACAGAAGATCTATGTTCTGTCCGACCCGGATCTGATGAACAACCATGGGCTGGTTTTGGGGGACAACGCCCGGATCGCGGCGCAAGTGTTGGCCGGGATCGCGGGCGAGAAGCGGATCATCATCGACTATAGCGACCGCAACTGGCTGACCGACCCGCAACAGCATGTCGCGCGCGAACGCACCTGGGACGACCTGAAGCGCCTGTTCGAACCACCCTTCCTGACCCTTTGGATCGGTGCGGGGCTTCTGCTGGCCCTTGCGGTCTGGCGCGGTGGGGTGCGCAGCGGGCCGGTCGCTGATCTATCGCTTGGCCTCGGTTCGGGCAAACGCACCGCCAACCGGGTCCGGGCCCGATTGATGCGCATGACGGATCAGGACGGTGCGCTGCTGTCGGACTTCGTCGACACCCGCCTGCGCGCCCGCGCGGCATCGGTGTTCGGTACCTCGCACGCCCTGCGCGGCGCGCCTGAGGAGGCGTACCTCACCTACATTCGCGCCCGAAAGCCGGACCTGACTGCAAAATTGGAAGATCTGGTCGCATCCATCCGCGCCCTGCCCCCGCATCTTGGACCGGAACATGCCATTCCCTATGTGGACCAATTTGAGTTGATACTGGAGCAACTTGCCGATGACGCTTGATGAATTGTTTTCCCATGCCGAAAGCCTCAGGGCTGAAATCGGTAAAGTTGTGCAAGGCCAGCAAGAGGCGGTTGACCTGCTGCTAACGGCGTTGTTTGCGCGAGGTCACGTGCTGCTTGAGGGGCCTCCGGGCACCGCCAAGACGCTTCTGGCGCGCAGCTTTGCTGGGGCGTTGAACCTTGAGTTCGGGCGTATTCAGTTCACACCTGACTTGATGCCGGGCGACGTTCTGGGTACCTCGATCTACAATTTCCAGACCAGTGAGTTTGTTCTTACCAAGGGCCCCGTCTTCAGCCAGATTCTGCTGGCGGATGAGATCAACCGCGCGCCGCCCAAGACCCAAGCCGCCTTGCTGCAGGCGATGAACGAACGCATGGTGACCATCGACGGCACCGACCATTCGCTGGGGTCCGAGTTCATCGTTGTTGCCACCCAAAACCCGATCGAACAACAAGGCACCTACCCGCTGCCCGAGGCACAGTTGGACCGTTTCCTGTTCAAAGTGAACCTCAGCTTCCCGCCCGAAGACGTCGAACTATCGATCCTGCGCAAACACGCCAATGCACCTCTGGACCCCTTGAGTGCGACGCAAACAGTGCGCCCTCTGCTGGATGCCCAGACAATGGCAGCGGCCCGGCAGTTGATTGATGAGATCGTGCTGGATGACGACATTCTGGCCTATATCCTGCGTCTCGTGCGCGCGACACGTGAAAGCGCGGATATCGCCTTTGGCGCCTCGACCCGCGCGGCGGATGCCATTGCCGGGGCGACCCGTGCAACGGCTGCGCTGAACGGGCGCGATTTTGCCATTCCTGATGACGTCAAAACACTGATCATCCACGCGCTGCAACACCGCATCGTTCTGTCCCCCGCCGCCGAAATCGAAGGCCGCGGGCCTCAGCAGGTATTGGAGAACATCCTCAACCAGATCGAGGCCCCCCGCTGATCCGTCCCTCGCGCATATTGCTGGTGGCGGCCTGCGTGGCGCTTGGCCTGTCACTGGTCGCCGTTGTCATGGGCGAAGCAACCCGCACCGTAGCCGGGGTGCCGTGGGTGGTTCTGTGCGTGCTGGCCGTAGGTGACCTGCTACTGTCCTGGCCACGCCGCCGTTCTGTCTCGGTCGAGCCGCTGGGCGATATATTCGTGGGCGAACAGGACGAGATCGCCTTGATCGTCACCCCAGCGACCTCAGGCATGACCGGACAGGTACACTGGCCCGAAGGCATAGAAGGACCGGCCCGGTTCGATCTGTCCAGCGGTCAGATGCGCATTCCATTTCGCGCCATTCGCCGGGGAAAATGGCGCCTCTCGCATCTATGGCTCAGCTGGTCTTCCCGGTTCAAACTGTTCGAATTCGTCCCGAAAATCGCCTTTGGGCTTGAACTGGCGATCGTGCCCAACATCCGCCGTGTACAATCGGGTGAAATTTCGACAACGGTCCAATCCCGTCTGTTCGGCGTAAAGGAAAACAGCGCCATCGGTGAGGGCACCGAGTTTCACCAGTTGAGGGATTTCGTACCCGGCATGGATGCGAACTCGATCGACTGGAAGCGGTCAGCGCGGCATCGGTCTTTGGTCGCCAAAGAGGTTCGGGCCGAGCGCAACCACCATGTCATCATCGCCTTGGACAACGGCTATCAGATGCGCGAGGAGATTGCGGGCCTGCCCAAGATCGACCATGCCATCACCGCGGCACTTGCCACCGCCTGGGCCGCAGCCATCGGGGGGGATCTGGTCGGACTTTACGCCTATGACGCCAAGCCGCGCATGTTCCTGCCCCCCGAACCGGGGCGCGCAGCGTTCACCCGACTGCGCAGCCGCACAGCCGAGCTGCAATATGAAAGCGTCGAGACCAACCACACCCTCGCCATGACCGAGCTGAACGGGCGCACCCCGAAACGCAGCCTGATCATCGTGTTTTCGGATTTCGTCGATACCACCTCGGCAGAGCTGATGGTCGAGAACATCAACGCGCTGGCCAAGCGGCACCTGATCGTTTTCGTCACCCTGCGTGATCCAGTCCTCGATGCGCAGGTCAACACGGCTCCGCAGGACATGAACGACGTGGCCGAGACCGTTTCGACCGGGCAGCTTCTGCGCGAACGCCGCCTTGTGCTGGAACGGCTGCAACAGATCGGCGTGACCGTGATTGACGCCGAACCGAGCGAGATCTCGGCGCGGCTGATCTCCACCTATCTGGAAATCAAAGCGCGAGAGATGATCTGATGTCCAACGCTGACCTGATCCGCTCGGCCCGGTTCCGGCAGGAACGCGAAGGCGACTGGCGACGCTTGTCCGATCTGGTCGACAAGGCCGAAGGTCAGGGCCTGCACCGCATGAGCTTTCAAGAGGCGCGCGATCTGGCCGACCTCTACCGGCAGGCCACAACATCACTATCCATCGCGCGCGAAATCTCATTGGATCGCGGGTTGCTGGAGTATCTCGAGGCGCTGACAAGCCGCGCCTATCTGAGTGTCTACGCCCCGCAACAACGGCTGGGCGGGATCATCCGCAAGTTCCTGACCAGCGGTGGGCCACAAGCGATGCGGTCCTCCTGGCGCGTCACCCTTTTGGGGTTTCTGTGCATGGCGGCTGGCGCTATCGCCGGGTATTTCTTCTACTTCGACAATCCCGAATGGTTCTTCGTCTTCATGCCCACCGAACTGGCCGGGGGGCGCGGGCCAGATGCCAGTACGGACTATCTGCGCTCGGCCATCTATGGCGAGGAGGACGGATCCGGGCTGGGGGCTTTTGCTACTTACCTGTTCTCGCACAACACACGTATCGCGATCTTTGTGTTTGGGCTTGGGGCATTCCTCTGCGCGCCAACGGTTCTCTTGCTATTCTATAACGGGCTGATTTTGGGCGTGTTTTATGCGCTGCACATTGATCGGGGCTTGGGCTGGGACCTTTTCGGCTGGTTGTCGATCCACGGCGTGACCGAGCTTTCGGCGATCTGCATCGCGGGCGCGGGCGGGTTGAAACTGGGCCTCGCCGTATTGTTCCCCGGCCAGCTCACACGCCGCGCGGCATTGCGGGCCGCCGGGCATGATGCGGTGAAACTGGCGCTGATTGCCGCCATGATGCTGGTCGCCGCCGCCCTGCTGGAAGGTTTCGGTAGGCAGTTGGTACAGGACCGCACCACGCGCATCGCCATCGGCTGGGGGATCGGTGCGCTGTGGCTGCTGTGGTTCTGCATGGGCGGAAGGAAACGGTCATGACCCAACCCAAACTCGACCGTCTACTGCCCCCCGAAGGTGTGCCGCTGTACTTCCGGGTTGCGGGTGTGGGCGTGCGCATGGCCGCCCAATTCGCCGACATCCTGATTACTGGGGTCGGCGCCGTCGCCTTCTTCCTGCTTTTGCTGGCCATCGACGTTGTCCCGCCCGAGGCGCTTGTGGCCGTTGCCGCGATGCTGTTCTTCATCATCCGCATCCCCTACTACGCCGCGTCCGAGTTGGTGTGGAATGGCCAGACCATCGGTAAGCGCATGATGAAGATCAAGGTGGTCTCGGCCGATGGTCAGGCGCTGACAACGCAATCCCTCGTCGTTCGCAACCTGATGAAAGAGGCCGAGATTTTTCTGCCTGGCACGCTGGTTCTGACCCTGAATGCCGAGGCCCTGATCCCTTCGCTGATCTCGCTGGCCTGGATACTGGGCGTGGTTGCGGTGCCGGTGTTCAACAAGCGCAGCCAACGGCTGGGGGACATTATCGCAGGCACCTATGTGATCCACCTGCCCAAGCCGATCCTGCTGCCCGATATGTCCAAAGCAATCAAGCCCGCCACCGCCACCCAGCCCCGATTCCAATTTCTGACCCATCAGCTTGAACATTACGGCGCGTTCGAGTTGCAGACCCTCGAAGGGTTTTTGCGCGGCGCGGCACGCTCGACCGGGCCCGAGGCACACAAACGGAAAAAGGAAACCATGGCCGCAATTTTCGAACAGGTCCGGCGCAAGATCGACTACGCCGATGCGGTCCGCCCCGAAGACCAGCTTGCCTTTCTCGAGGCCTTCTACAAAGCACAACGCGCCTTCTTGGAACAGCGCCAGTTGTTCGGCGACAAACGCGCCGATAAATTCCACGGCGAGGCAGACAAACAAGGCTAACCACGCCTGTTGCAGATTTACCCAAGCGAGAAGCAGAAAAACGAAACTCGTCTTGAGGATGAACCCGTTCTAAAGGCTCTATCAGAGACAGAACATTAGAATGGTTTGGAACAAAAAATGACAGATACAGCCAATCCCGAATACCCCGAGGCTCACATGCCCCTAGGCGTCGGAGCCATTGTCGGCGAGACGTTTTCGATCTTTTTCAAAAAGCTCCACCTTGTGCTTCTGTTGGGGTTCATTCCGGCCCTGATCGAAGTCATTGTGAACAATTACACGGTGGCGCAGTCTTTCGACGATATTGGCACCGCCAGTTTCGACAATACCGCCTTCTATTCTGGTGTGATCGTGTCGGCTCTGATCACATTGCTCGCATATGCCGTCACCACGGCCGTGATAATACAGTTCGCCTATGACGCAAAACTGGGGCGCGCGGCGCGTATTGGCAGTTATTTCTCGGCGGCTGTCGTCAACCTGCCTGCCATTGCAGTTCTGTCGATCGTAACCACGATCTTGTATTTTATCGGACTTGTTTTTCTGGTCGTGCCGGGTATCTGGATCTACGCCGTATTCTCCGTCATCGTACCGGCCATCGTGATCGACAAGGCCGGGTTCGGCGCGATGGGACGCAGCGCGACTCTGACCAAGAACTACCGATGGCCCATCATCGGCGCGCTGATCCTGATGGGTCTATGTATTGTGCTGGTCGTCATGGTAGTCACATTTGTTTTCGCAGCTGCGTTCGGGTTTTCCGGAATTGCTGATCCAACGGCATCTTTGGGTCCCTGGGTCTTTTTTGAGGCCGCGCTCAACGCGATTGCCTACGGTTGGCTCAGCATCACCATCGCGCTGATCTTTGCTCGCCTGAAGGAGATCAAGGAAGGTGTCAGCGTCTCAGATCTGGTGGACGTGTTCAAGTAAGTCCACGCCCCGCAGCCCGATCACAGGGCTGCGGGCATCTGCGCGTCTCTGCGTGACATTTTCGCGTACATTTCACAGGCCAATAACACCAACATGTCCGCAACGGCTGGCGGCGCGTGCTTTGCTGCTGTATCACTCCGGTGGTAATGCAGGACGGCGGGGTCATATCTTCACAACAACAGGGCGATCTGGGGCAGCGGCGCTAGGTCTCGGTCCTGTTTGCGGATATGGTTGGCTATACATCGATCGTCTCGAAACTGGACGAAGAACAAGCGTTGGAGTTTGTGCGTCTGGTCTACGACACCCTCTCGGGTGCGGTATCACAGCATGGCGGCACGGTCCGCGATTTTGCCGGGGACAGCATCATGGCGCTGTTCGGCATCCCTGACGCGCTAGAGGACCCGGCCGAACGGGCCTGCCGCGCCGCCGACGCCATTCATCACGCTTTCCGCGCATCCGCCCAAAAGATCGAGGCCCGCTTTGGTGTGCGCCCTCAGATGCGGGTCGGCATCAGTTCCGGCACCGTTCTGATGGCTGCCGTACAGGGCGCAGACGGCCCGGCAACAGCGGTGGGCAGCACGGTCAACATGGCGTCGCGCATCGAAAACCTGGCCCCATCGGGGGGTACGCTGATCTGCGACAAGACCCGCAGCCTTGTCGAATGGGTGACTGAGCTGCGCTTTGATGGGGAACATCAACTCAAAGGTCTCGCTGCCCCTCAGAAATTGTGGCAACTGCAATCCGTACGGGCCGATGCCTCGCGATTTGATGCCTCGGTCGCGCGTGGTCTCAGCACCTATGTGGGGCGCGAAAGCGAACTGACTCAATTGGCTGATTCATTGGCTCGGGCGCGCAACGGCGTTTCGGTGGTGGATCTGGTGGCGGAACCAGGCTTGGGCAAAACCCGGCTTGTGTTCGAGTTCCTCAACCGCCTGCCCCGCGATCAGATTGACGTCCTGACTGGCTATTGTTTTGCGGATCGGCAGCAGGTTCCCTTCCTCCCGATCATCGAGATTGTCCGAACCGGGTTCCGCATCAAGGATCAGGACAACCCAACCCGCATCGCCTACAAGATCGAAACCGGCCTGAAAGCTTGGGAGTGCTTTTCTCAACAGAATTTGGGCCTGCTGATGAACCTGCTTGGCCTGACACCACCGCCGGACGCATTGGACGGGCTTGACGGCGTTCTCATTGGCCTGCGCACCCGTGAATTGCTGCCCGAGCTGCTGAAAGCGCGATGCGCCAAGCAGCCCGTGATCCTGTTCATCGAAGACAGCCACTGGATCGACAGCGCCTCGGAAGAGCTGTTGCAGGGCATCGTCAACCGGTCGGACCTGACCAACTTGTTGCTGATCCAGACGCACCGCCCGGAATACACGCCTGCTTGGCGCGATGACGACAAGGTTCGGACCATCGCGCTGAAACCGCTGGTGACCGAAGATTTCGCCAACCTGGCGCGCAATCGGCTGGGCGTGACCACTTTGCCCGCTGGACTGGACCGGCAACTGGCCGAACGTGCCGGTGGCAATCCGCTGTTTGGCGAAGAAATCCTAACCTATCTGCTGGAACAAGGCAGTCTGCGGGTCGACGCTGCCGAAGCGCATCTGGATATCGACATGGCGCAGGCCGATCTGCCGGCCAGCATGCTTAACCTGCTGACCACCCGCGTTGATCGTCTGTCGACCGAAGATCGAGACCTGCTGCAAGCCGCCGCCGTAATTGGGCGACGGTTTGATCCCGGTCTGCTCTCGCAACTGGCCAAAGACCCCGGCGAAACCGGTGACGCCCTGCAGCGACTTCAGGCTCAGGACGTGCTGTATCGCGACGAAAACTCCTCGGACTACGTGTTCAAGCATGTCCTACTGCGCGATGCCGTGTATCAAAGCCTTGTGGCCACCCGCCGCGCGGGCCTGCATCTTGAAGTGGCCGAGTGTCTGGTTCTGCGCAACGCAAACCGCCTGCAGGAAGTGGCCGAAATGTTGGCTTATCACTACAGCCAGACGGACCAGACCGACAAAGCGTTCCGGTATACGGCGATGGCCGGGGACAAGTCTCTGGGTGTCTATTCGCTGGATGAGGCCAACAACTACTACACGGCAGCCTATGCCCTCTATGAAAGCGACCCAGACTGCGCCTCAAAGTCCGAGTTCGCCGCGTTTCTGGCCAGCTTTGCGCTGTGTTCGAACATCTCGCTCAGGGTCAAAACGATCATTGACCTTGCCGGGTCCGTGCGCCCCATCCTTGAACAGGTGGGCGACAGCTCTCATCACGCGCTGTTCCTGCACCACTACGTGTCCTGTCTTGTCTGTAATGGCAAATACCGTGAGGCGCACTGGGTGCAACAGGATCTGACCGCCATGGCTGAGCGCCTTGGCGATCCGGCCTCACGGGCCTATGCCATGGTGAATGAGCTTTCGGTGTCGATCTATTTCTCCCCGATTTCTAACGCCGAGTTCGAAGCAAAGGCGCGCATGATCGAGGCCGAACTGGAAAAGATCGACGACGCCTATATCCAGAACTTCTACCTCGCCACCATCGGTTGGAACGAACTGACGCGCGGACGGGTCGCCCGCGCACACGCCACCGCAGACAAGATGATAGCACTGGGCAAAAAGACCAACGACCCAAGGGCTTTGGGCTATGGCACAGCGATGAAAGCCCTGATCGCCATGGTCGCCGATGACCACGAAAAGGCGCTGGCCATCGCGGAAGAGGCGCACAAGGCTTCAAAAGTCGAGTTCGAACGCGCCATCGCCGAGGCCGCCCGCGTATCAGCCATGGTGCCCACGGAAACACCCGGCGCGATCGAGATCATTGAGGCCCATATAGACAATTGCAATGAACACGGCTGGACCCTGTTCACCATGGGCCCGGCAACGATGCTCGGGGTAGCCTACGCTCTGAAGGGACGCATCGCCGACGGGCTACGGCAGATCGAGCGAGCCGTTCAAAAGCGCACGGACGAAGGCACCAAAGTCTCGGCCGATTGGGCGCGTTTATTCCTGTGCGAAATGTATCTTGCCATCCTGACGGGTGAGGGCGGAGCGTCGGCTGGTGTCTTTCTTCGGAACTTCCGCTCAATCCTTTGGGTGCTGTTCTTTGGCGAAAAGAAACTGGTTGCGATGCTGGACGAGGTGCGCAGCAACCCCCAATTCGACGACAAAGGGCATTATATCGCCCGCTGCGACATGATCCTTGGGTTGCTCTACAAAGCGCGCAAGAAGAAGCAATTGGCCGTGCAACACCTGAGCAAAGCCCGCGTCATCGTTGAAACCGCGGGCCAATCCCCGATGCTGTCCCGGATCGACACGGCTCTGGCCGAGTTGGCCTAGAAGTTTATCCGAAATTTGCCAATATTTAAGGTTGCGGCGGAGTGGAAGTGCGGAACTATGCCTGCAAGTTACTGAAAGGTATATATTGAATTTGAAAAACAGTGGGTTAAACTATTAAAGTACTGAACTGAACTTGGTGTCTAGCGGAGCAAAGCCCAAGGTTAGAATGCTAGAATTCTCGTTTCGAAACACATCGCTGCCACTCATACAAATTTCAGAGAATGACAACTCTGAGCCTAAAGGGCCCAACGCTGCGCGTTCGACGCAGGTCAGCTTGACAAGGCAAAGCGCCAAACGTCTGCCAGACGAAATTTGAACATAGGCGCGAAGCCATACTCATGCTATTTTTAAGATGGGTTTGTAGGGCGGGAAGCTGTTGGATCGCCAGCATTCAAAAGAGATTGACCGCGTCTTAAGCGGTTTCGATACAGGGCGAGACCGACTTGTCGCGGATAGCTGGCAGCGCTGTGTTGAAACCTACGGTATGGATCCCTCACGACAAGAACCTGCGCACATCCTGCCTGACACCAAATTCCGAGAACATCTGGAGCAATCCGAACGTCTGATCGCGACCGCGCGTTCGGGGCTGCAATCGCTGTTTGCGCAGGTGGCAGGGCAGAACTACGTCCTGCTGCTTGCGGATGCAGATGGCGTCTGCGTCGATTTCTTTGGCGACCGGAACTTCGAGGACGAGCTCAGAACTGCGGGTCTTCATCTGGGTTTCAAGTGGACGGAAGAGTTGGCAGGAACGAACGGAGTGGGGTCGTGCATTGTTACAGGTCAGCCAGTGACTATCCATCAGGGCGATCATTTTTCGATCACGCATACGCCGCTGTCTTGCACGGCAGCGCCTATTTTTGACACCAAAGGAGCTCTTGCGGCTGTTCTGGATGTGTCATTGTTGCGTGGACCCTCACCAAAGGCGTCGCAGAATCTGGCCATGACATTGGTGACGAACTCCGCCCGTCGCGTCGAAATGGCAAACCTGATGGCATCGACCCGGCGAGATTGGGTCCTGCGCTTTTCAGCCAGCCCCGAGTTTCTTGAGGTCGATCCCGAAGCGGCGGTTGCAGTGGACGGAGGTGGCAAGATCATCGGTATGACCTCGGGGGCCCGACGTGCGCTGGACCCGGACGGTTCGGGCCACCTGATCGGGTCGCAATTGCAGGACTGGCTTGAAATCAGTGTTGATGACATGCCCGAGTTCATGCGTGGCAGACCGTCCGAAGACCGCGTTCTACACCTAAAGGACGGGCGCGCGCTCTATGGTCATGCCGTTGCTCCACAGACGCCGCAGATGACGGCAGCTCTGCGCAAACGGGAACAGGTTCTGCCTGGTGCCCTTGGTAGTTTTGCAGGGCCGGATCCGGGCCTTCAGCAACTTTTGAACAAAGCGGCCCGTCTTGCGCCGACCAATCTGCCGCTTTTGCTGACCGGTGAAAGCGGGACGGGCAAGACCAAGCTGGCGCGCGCGATCCATATGGCTGATCCTGCGACACAGGATTTCCACACCGTGATCTGTTGCGATACGCCAACATTCAATTTCTGCCATGGTATCGAACCCGGCACACTGTTCCTGCGTGGCGTTGAAGACCTGAGTGAGCCTGCTCAGGCCTCTCTTTTAGCAGTGCTTGAGCGGCGGGCTGATCTGAGGATCATCGCGTCATGCGGGCAGCCCCCGGCGGGATTGCAGGGCAGTCTGCGCGAAGATCTGCTGCACCGGATTGCGGGGGCCACAGTGTCTCTGCCGCCTTTGCGCCACCGTGCGGATCTGGATTGGCTGATTGATCGTCTGCTCCGACGGTTTGCCAGCCATGATATTCGCCTCTCGACCGCTGCCCGCGCCGACCTGAAATCGCGATTGTGGCGCGGCAATATTCGTGAACTGGAACACCTGCTACAAAGTTCGGTCGCCCTGTGTCAGGACAACATCATCGACTTAACGGATTTGCCCGCCACGGCACTAGCCCCTACGCAAAAGCAGGACTCAGATGATCTGGAAGCACTTCTGCGTGCTTGCGATTGGAACATGTCCCAACTGGCAAGGCGCCTTGGTGTGAACCGATCGACGATCCTGCGCCGTATGCGAAAAGCCGGGCTTAGACCGCCCGCTTAAACGAATATGTACCCGTGTTGCGCCCTTGTTGCGCGCGCAACAAGCAATGGCGTTTTTGGACCGCACCAAGTGTTTATGCGCCAAATCCGCTTGCCCGAAGGGTCGCGGATTTGCCAGCCTTCTGCTCTGTGGAGATAGGGAGGATGATATGCTCGACACAACACTCTCGGATCAGGTGCAGGGGTTTCTGGATGACTTCGGCGCGGCTTTGTCCCAAGGCGATATCGATGCCGCCTGTGATATGTTCCAGGACGATTGCTATTGGCGCGATCTGGTAAGCTTTACCTGGAATATTAAGACGGTCGAGGGCAAGGCGCAGGTAGCAGATATGCTCGCGCATCAGTTGGCCACAACCAAGCCGAGTGGTTGGAAAATAGCCGAAGGTGAAGTTCCAACTGAAGACGGCGGAATAACCACCGCTTGGATCGAGTTCGAAACCGAAGTGGCACGCGGCTACGGGTTGATCCGCCTCAAGGATGGCAAGATTTGGACATTGCTGACCACGATGCTCGAGCTGAAAGGTCATGAAGAGCCCAAAGGGTTCAACCGTCCACTTGGGGCCAAGCACGGTGCGGGCAAACACAGGACCACATGGGCAGAAGAACGGGCGAAGGAAGAGGCTGAACTGGGTTTCGAAACACAGCCCTACTGCGTCATCATCGGCGGTGGTCAGGGCGGGATCGCTATGGGCGCGCGGCTGCGTCAGCTGGGTGTACCGACGATCATCGTCGAACGGAATGATCGGCCCGGCGACAGTTGGCGCAATCGCTACAAATCCCTCTGCCTGCACGACCCGGTCTGGTACGACCATCTGCCCTATATCAAGTTCCCGGAAAACTGGCCCGTCTTCTCGCCCAAGGACAAGATCGGTGACTGGCTTGAGATGTACACCAAGGTGATGGAGCTGAACTATTGGACCCGCACGGCGGCCAAATCCGCAACGTTCGATGAAAGTAAGGGCGAATGGACCATCACGGTGGACCGGGACGGCGAAGAGGTTGTACTGCGGCCCAAGCAACTGATCATGGCGACGGGGATGTCCGGCAAGAAACGCATGCCCGATTTTCCGGGTATGGATGTTTTCAAGGGCGAACAGGTGCATTCGTCGGAACATGAAGGTCCCGACAAATGGGCGGGCAAGGAAGTTGTCGTGGTGGGGTCCAATAACTCGGCCCATGACATCTGCGCGGCGCTTTGGGAAAACGATGCCGATGTGACAATGGTGCAGCGGTCCTCAACCCATATTGTCCGCTCTGACACCCTCATGGAAATCGGTCTGGGCGATCTTTATTCTGAACGTGCGGTGCGGTCTGGCATGACGACCGAAAAGGCCGATCTGATCTTTGCATCGCTGCCCTATCGCATTCTGCACGAATTCCAGATTCCGGCCTATGCCGCGATGAAAGAGCAGGACAAAGAGTTCTATGACGGGCTGGAAAAGGCCGGGTTCTGGCTGGATTGGGGCGATGACGATAGCGGGTTGTTCATGAAATACCTGCGTCGCGGATCAGGCTACTACATCGATATCGGGGCCAGTCAGTTGATCATTGATGGTGAGATCAAGCTGAAACGCGGTCAGGTCACCGCGCTTGATGAAACCGGAGTTATCCTTGATGACGGCACGCATCTGGATGCCGATCTGGTGGTCTACGCGACCGGGTATAACTCGATGAACGGCTGGGTCGCGGACCTGATGGGTCAGGATACGGCAGATCGGCTTGGGAAATGCTGGGGTCTGGGCTCTGACACAACCAAGGACCCAGGGCCTTGGGAAGGCGAGCAACGCAATATGTGGAAGCCGACACAGGTTTCAAACCTTTGGATGCATGGTGGAAACCTGCATCAGTCTCGGCATTATTCACAATTCCTGTCGCTGCAGATAAAGGCCCGAATGGAGGGTATCCCGACGCCGGTCTACGGCCTTCAAGAAGTGCATCACCTCAGTTAAAGCATTCGCTTCGACCAAAAAATGGACATCGCGCTATCGCGAAATGAAAAAACAGTTGTAGCGGTTCCATTCTAATTGATGAGCTTTCTTTACAGCTATCCTTAATCAGGAGAATCTTCATGCTCGTCCAGGTCCAAAACCGCAGGGTCGATCATGCGTTTGCTCGCGCTCATCCTGACTGAGTTCCGCATGGCTTTACTCCGCCGGAGCAATCTCCGAAAACGCGCTTCGTCGAGCACAAGCAATGTCGAAGGTGCCAACACCCGCACGTTCACGCGACGGGGTCGTTTCATTAGCATGGCCAATTGCCCAAACATTTCGCCACGGCCTAACCGCGTGATGTGTCTGCCGAACTCCACTTCGACTGCCCCAGAAGCGATAAAAAACACACTCCGGGTCAATTCATCTTTGGAAAGGATCGTGTCACCCGCGTTGGCGTAACGGGTACGAAGCGCTCTACTGAGTTTTCGCAATGAAGCTTTGTCGAGATCAGAGAATAGTGGAAACTGCCTGACCAGATCCCGCCCCTTCAGGGCGATGTCAAGTACAGGACGCCCTTCGGACAAAGCACGTCGTGCCGCCACTTCCTGCATCAACACTGAATAGAGCTCTTCGCCTACCAGGCCATCCTCGCGCATGACCAAGTATTCTCGCTCCTCCAGTCGCAATGCCGTCCTTCGGATGAACCGCCGCTCCAGCTTTTCCGCATAGCCTGGATATTGGAGCCGCAATCCTTCAAGCGCTGTTTCAACCGCCTCGGATCGGCGCTCCAAAAGGTCGTCTAGCAACTCCGCAACCCGGCGACCGTGGATCCGGCGTATGCGACCACGGACAAACCCATCGAGATCCTGAAGGATCAGACGTTGCATAAGCAGTCTTTCGAACCTGTCCGCTGTTATACGAGTGAGCGGAAACGAGATTCGTAGGCGGTTGTGCAGGAACACGGCGATCCGAAAAGACTTGCCATAGACGACGGATCGATTGGACGCGCGCTGATAGCCGATCCGCCCACCGGTCCTTGCGCCTTCAATGAGCCGATCCGCGTCTGACAGAATTTTTTCGCTGAGAACGGATGACATGGTGCGCTCTCGCATTCGGGCCAAAACTGAATCACGCTCCGCACCGGCCAACGCAATAAGGCCAAGCGTGACCCGGTCGCGATCAAGGATCTCCGCGCTGTCCTCGGCGGCCTTTACAGCCTCGTCGAGGCGTTCGCTAAACTGTTTGGCTTCGTTTCTTACAATTTGGTGGGTCAGGTCGTAGTTTTCTGCGGTGCGGGATACATCCTCGCGGACCGATTGCAAGGCGACCGCGACCACCTGGCGCGACAATGCCGTATCAAGCGGAGTGAGTTCGTCGAGCCCTAGCTTTGTGATCACCGTTCGCAAGGTTGTCCCTTGGATAATCAGTGTAAACAGCGTAAAGCCAGTGGCCAAAATGCCGACCAGACGCTTTGTTTCGAGCGGTACTTGAGTGCTTTCGGTGACTGCTAGTGCCAATGCCAAAGTCACAGCGCCCCGCAGCCCACCCCAAAGCATTGCGGTGCGATAGGGGCGTTCCACAACTGGCGACAGACCGATTGTCGTGAGCAAGGGCAACAAGCCGAACAGAACCGCCGCCCGCGCCAGTGTTGCAGCAAGAACCACCACTGCCAGCAGGCCAAAGTCAGACGGCTGCACCCCTTCCAAAAGCCGAGGTATCAACAATGCTGCAAGAATAAAAATTAGCGCTCCGGCCCAGTGTGCAAGAAGATCCCATACTTCTTGCAGATTTGTCCATGCGATCGGTGACAAACGACCGGGGCCGGTGAGGTTGAGCGTTAGTCCTGTGATCACCACTGCGATAACACCCGAAGCCCCGGCGCTTTGTTCCGCAACGATATAGGCGAGGTACGGCAGCGCGACAGAAATTGAAATTTGTGCCTTGTCCCAACGGTCTACGAAGGCCATCATCCAAACCGCTATACGCGCCATAAGCCAACCGGTGAGTGCTCCGCCGGCGATCAACAGCGGAAACTGCCCCACGGCTTCATTTAATGATGGATCAGGTCTCCCGAGCATCACAAAGCTCATGAATAGCCCGAAAAGAGCAATCGCGGCAGCATCGTTCAGGAGGCTTTCGCCCTCGATTATTCGCGACAACCTGCGTGGTGCGGAGATTGACCTAAAAATGCTTACAACCGCCGAGGGATCAGTTGTCGATACGATAGCACCAATCAACAGGCAGGCGACCAGCGGTAAAGCACTTACCCAACTGAGCGCATAGCCAATAGAGAGGGTAGCCACAATCACCGCGACAACGGCCATCATCAGGATGGGCATCCAGTCATCCAGCATCCTGCGCAGGTTCATGCCAAGTGTCGCTTGGAAGAGCAACGTTGGCAGGAAAACATAGAGGAAGACGTCTGACCGGATCGGCAAATCAATAATCGCCTGCGCTCCCGGGTTCAGTGCATCCGTCAAGTCAGTGTTGAGAAAGAACGTTGCGCCAAGTCCGATCACTATCCCCAGGACCGCTAGGATAACGCTGTAAGGCAGGCGCATACGTGCAGCCAACGGTTCTGCCACGCCGATTACAACAAAAAATGAAGTGATGATGGTCGTAATGACGACAATATCCATTACTACGTATTACCTGAGAACTCGAATTAAGGGAATTCGCCCCTTCAACAGGATCGGCTTTGTGGGATCAACGTGTTGGCTCAAAAACATCCAGATTGCGCAGTTGTAAGTTATGTTTGCAATGGTAGGCCGCTCTTTGACACTAGCTCTGTAAGTGAACCGCTGGAATATTTCGATCACCGCGCTTTGCAAAGTCCGCTTCCTTCGCATAGCTTTCGTCGGTTGAGCGCGCCGCAACGTTCACTAAGGGTTCGGAGCAGTCGCTCGCTGCCATTCGGTTGAATAGCTACTATGATTGCAATATTGGCCGAATTTAGGACAACACCTTAACCGACTCAATTTTGGTTCTTCTGACAAAATCTGGGCATCTAAGATGGCACCGCAACAAAGTTATACTTACAAAGTTATACTTACAACTTTCGCAAATATGCCCAAGAGACATATCCCTTTAGACCACGCGCACGTTGCAAGGACACACGGCACCAACGGGTGCTGCCGGTCTGCTCGCAACTGTGAACTCTTAAAGCGGTTCCATTTGGAAGGCCCACTATAACATTGAACCCTATTCCGGGTCCTGCACGCAATTTCAGCATGCCTCCGTCTTCAACGCCAAAAACCTCGTATTGCCCAAGTGAAGCTGCCGTTGCGGATTGAGCTATAACATTGGTGCCTAAGAAATAAGCCACTAAGGGCAAGAAGATTGCACTTCGCATAACGTTAACCTGCCTGTTTCCTCAAATGCAGTCTTAGCGCCTCCGATCATCAAGCGTAACTCCTTGACCAAAGAACGGGCACGTTTAAACCGACCATTGAACTAAGATTTTTAAGTATGCCGAAGGTCAGGTTTGGGATCAACTTGGCCATCTGAACATTTTTCTCAGATGACAGCTTATGAACGGAAAGAAGACACACAAGGGTGTGGCAGTGCGAGTTAGGGCCTGCCTCTACTGTCCAAAAACGCTTTATCAGGCTCTTGATATCCAGCTCCTTCATGGCTGCATACCCTCACAACAATGGTTATGAAGAGTGCCATCAGGATTGCTCTGGCACTTGGGGTTTGGAGTAAGTATTTCATTATTCTTTTTTATTGTTGCGTGAGTGACTTGGCAAAGAAGTCCCGCGCCTTTTCATTCAGCCCGTCAGTTGAGCTCAACTAACCGGCAGCAGGCCGCATTTGGAAGCGGTTCGGAGGAGGTCAATTGATAGGTTTTTGCTCCGAGCGCCAACAGTTCGTGAGCATCCGTGATTTGAGGTATCCGGATTTCAAAGCAACAAAAGACAACCACTCTGTAAATTTAACGACGTCAGAGTTAGTAGCGCGGTTTTACGAAGGCTTTGATGTTAAGAAGGAAATGACGCAGGATCAAACCTTCCATTCAAACGCCAAGGCAAAGAAACTTCTCGGTTTTGATCCTCAGCATGATTGTCGGGACTACCTGAAATCAAAGTTCCTGCATCTTAAAGATTTCGCTCTTACCTGCGCGCACAACGCGACCAGAACTACGCCTTGGATACGCCGTTTCTCGCAGCCACGAAATCGACAAGGTGGGGAACATAGTCGTTCGGCCCATCACCTCCAGCGGCCAGCGCCATTGCAAAACTGTTTTTTGCGGCGTTTCCGATTGGATTGGACAGCCCCACTTCATCTGCCATGGCTTCGAGGTAACGCAAATCTTTTAGAGCATTGGACAGAGTGAATTTGTGGGACTCTCGATTGCCTTCAACGGCGTACCCCATGAAGGTTTGATAAAACCCGCAATCCATCCTGCTGCCACGAATGACCGAGTCGAATTCCTTGGTGGAAATTCCGACTTTTTCGGACAGTGCCAACGCTTCCGAATAGAGCGCCGCATATCCTAGTGAAAGAAAGTTATTCAGAAGCTTCATTTTGTGCCCTGCAGCACATGGGCCAATGTGAACGATGGTTTTTGCCCAAGCTGCGATAACCGGCTTCAACCGCTCAAAAACAACAGGGTCAGCGCCGACCATGGTCGCCAGCTCTCCGTTTTGTGCCTGCACGGGTGTCCCGCCCAACGGCGCGTCCGCCATATGGTGACCGGCCTGCGCTAACTTATTCGCGAGTGCCATAGTGGAATTCGGGTCTGACGTGGAACAATCCACAACGACGCTACCGGCCTGCATGGCTGGCATCATCGCCGCGACAATTGCCTCGACCTGAGGTGAACCGGGTGCACAAATATGGATAACTGAGGAACCTGCAGCGAGCTCCGCGAGGTTTTCCGCCTCCATCGCACCCTGAGCGACCAAGTCACCGACAGGGCCACGGTTTCGATGAGCAACCACATTAACTTTGAAGCCGGCTTTTAGCAGATTTGCGGCCATACCCTGACCCATCAAGCCAACACCAACAAATCCTATCGTTTCTTCGCTCATCGAGGTCTCCCTTTACCATTCACGGAGAGTCAGTGTGGACTAGTACAGAATGAAAAAGCAATGGTGGCTTAACTTTGCTTCGTGAACCAAGGCGCAGGACGCAGCGAATGAACGTTTCTAGTCCTTTTCGACAGATGCTGCGCTTGAACCAAGTGTCTGCATTGTGCTCGAAACAGTCGTTCCTCGAATTCAACTTTAAGTCTGCTCTGCGCGCTATCCGGTCATTCATTCTAAACGTATGAAGGCAGAAGAATGGAACAAATCGGATCGCTCCCATCTGGATCGCCAGCATTTCTTCGATCTCGTCTTGCGGTTTAACCCCGGCAACAACCGACATCACGAAGTTCGATGTTGTCTCCGAGACAGAACTGTCCTGCTGTCCGGGAGTCGCGACTTGATCCATAACGCCTTCGAAGAACGGGTAGTCTGCTGTGCCAAGCTAATGCATCGCCAACCCCAAGATTTCTGCCGCCTCGTTCATCGACAGAAACACCTTGCCGTTGTTGCTGCCGTTAGAGCGGGAGTGAAGCTCCAGCCAGAGCTTCACTGCAGGTCCGGACTGAGCCCGCCATGCCGGAGATTTGATCATGGCGTAGGGCAGAGGGACTTATTGGCCCTCATCTGACCGTTTGCCCTTCGGAGATCGACGCCTACTCATCGCGGCACCTCCTCTGGAAATGCTCGGGAATGGCATCTGACTTCGGAACGTCGCAGCCGATATGCGCCCGGACGAGCCGGGTCAGACCGGATTTGGACACACAGTACCCTAGCGTGTCCCATGCTGCTCCCCCAGCGGGAAATTGGGGGCTCTGGCGCTGAAACAGCCATTGGACGCCGTCCCGACATACGGCGATGCGGTAGACACCATGGCGCAAGAGCTCGCCGCTGTAGTTCTCAGCGGTTTCTCGATGATCAGTTCGGGGAAGCGAGCATGTGTCTAGCCCCCTGTCGTGTGAGGTATTGATCGACTTGGAAAGGGAGATATCAGCCATGCTCGATCCTTCCTTTCCCTACGATCACCCGTTCGACCGGGTGGCTCAGCGGCGACCAGTAGTACCGGCGCTTGTTTTGTCTTGTCGGCGCGGGGCATCCTGTGGCATCAACTGGACTTGCTAGGTTGGCAGTTGATGTCACTGGAAAAGCCCCATGTCCGCGCTTGGAGTTGGGGTTTTTCACTATGTAGCCTGGTTGTCGGGATCGGTGCGCCGCGCCGCCAGCCAGGCGTTCAGATCCGCGTTGTAACAAGCGATCCTCCGTCCGATGCGGATAAGCCGAAATCCGTGCGCAGCGGAACACCCTTGTGGTTCTCGTGTCTTTTGACCGTTACGCGCACGATCCAGCGCAGCGCATAAGAGGGATCAACAAAAAGATACAGTCCAGAACCGTCGCCATGCCGACCCAGGCCAAGATTATCTACCAGCTTCCCGCAGAGCGCAGCCATTAAAATACCACAAAATATACCACTCAATGAGATGTACTAAGGTTAACTTAGTAACGCTCAAGATGATACGATGAGATAGTAAACGCTGATAATTTATAGCTAAACGGCAAGTTAGAAAGGACGCGCCAGTTATCCGAAATAGGTTTATGGCGGAGACGAAGGGATTCGAACCCTCGAGACGGTTTCCCGCCTACTCCCTTAGCAGGGGAGCGCCTTCGACCACTCGGCCACGTCTCCACGGACGGGTATATCCGTGCAAGCAGCGGAAGTACAAGGGCATTTCTTCAGGGATTGGATTTTTTTACAGACCCGCGCGAAGCTGTTGAAATAGCGCGAAATAGCGATTTTTGACTGGGGGCATTCACCTGTTCAAGCTGCGCATTACTGTTCACAATCATGATCAAACAAAAAGGGATCGAAGCTTGCGCGAGTGGCCGTTGCATGTTGCACTAGTTTAAAGACTTTAGATCACGCGGCGGTCGCAGTATTCGGCTAACACCGTCGAAAAGGGTGGTGTGGGTTCTGACTATCCTCAGATCACCGAATGAAAGGTGTTGTCAAGATGGATCACGAACCGGGCATGGACCGGACACAAAAAACGGTTCAGGGCGGCTTGTTCGGTACTTTGTTCGACTGTGATGTTTGCGGGAGCAGGATTTGAACCTGCGACCTTCAGGTTATGAGCCTAACGAGGTGA